>JAQVDF010000145.1 GCA_028698405.1 Phenylobacterium sp.
GATCGACGCTGCGGCGCAGCAGGGTGGAGGCCGCCTCGGCGGCGAAGTCGTCGGGCTCCTGATGGATCGACTGCAGGGTCGGGCCCGGACCGATGCCGTTGACGCGGATCCGGGGCGCCAGCGCCTGGGCCAGGATCAGCGGCGCGCGCAGGTTGGTCTCCATGTGCGCGTCCCAGGAGGCGCGGTTCATGGAGCCCAGGCTGTCGTCCTCGAACACCGAGGCGTTGTTGACCAGGAGGGTGACGGGCCCGAGCTCGCTCTCGGCCTCGCCGACCAGGGCCACGGTGGCGGCTTCCTGGCGGAGATCGCAGGTCAGCAGGTGCGCCCGGCGGCCGCGCGCGCGCACGTCCGCGGCGGCGGCCTCGGCGTCGTCGTCGATGGTGCGGACGTGGATGGCCACGTCGAAGCCGGCGTCGGCGCAGGCCCTGGTCAAGGCCCGGCCGATGCGCCTCGCGCCGCCGGTGATCAGGGCGGCCCCGCGGCCGCGCTCAGGCAACGGCTGGGGCTCCGCTCATGCGTCAGTCGAGCCGGCCGAACTCATAGAGGTTCAGCGCGGCGACCGCGACCAGGAAGATGACGATGGTGAGGATCGCGACCATTGATGCTGGCTCCGAAACGACTGCCGCGGCTTTACCGGCGCAGGCGACGGACGGCAAGCGAGCTTGTCGAACGCGCGGCCTGCGCCCAAGCTTCCCCCCGACAAACGGGCCCTGGAGGAACGCCATGCCGCTGCAGCCGATCGCGCCGCAGTCTCTTCAGAAGATCGCCGTCGGAATCGACCGCCCCGAGGACGTGGTGGTTGGGCCGGACGGGCGGGTGTTCGCTTCCGACCACCAGTGCGCGGTGGCCGAAATCCTGCCGGACGGCTCGTTCCGCCGGATGGGGCCGAAGGGGGGCGCGCCGAACGGGATCAACATGGACGCCCGGGGCCGCATCGTGATCGCCAACTTCGGCATCTACGACCGCAAGGAGGGACCGCTGCAGCGGTTCGATCCGGCGAGCGGCGAGCACGAAACCCTGCTGGCCGAGGTCGGCGGCAAGCGGCTGACCAGCGCCAACTACCCGGTCATCGACCGGGCCGGAAACATCTGGTGCGCCAACTCCACCCACGCCGAGACCTGGCCGCAGGCGCTGGACGGACGGGCCGACGGCTTCATCTTCGTGCTGCGGCCGGACGGAAGCGCCGAGATCGTCGCCGAGGGGCTGAAGTTCCCGAACGGCATGGCCCTGTCGGCCGACGAACGATTCCTGTTCTGCGCCCAGACGAGCGGCGCGGACGTGCTGCGATTCCCGATCCTGCCGGGCGCGAAGCTCGGCGCCGGCGAGCGTTACGGCCCGGTGCTGGGCAGCCTGGAGCGCGACGCTGCGCCGGAGACCACCGGCTGGACCGACGGGATCGGCTTCGACGCCGAGGGCAACCTCTGGGTCTGCCTGCCGGCCGCCAACAAGGTGGTGGCGATCACCCCGGACGGCCGGGTCGAGACGGTGATCCACGATCCGGCCGGCGAGCACATGAACCATCCGACCAACGTCACTTGGGGCGGGCCGGACCTGAAAGACCTCTACATCGGCTCGATCCGCGCCGACTGGATCGCCAAGGGACGCAGCCCGGTGGCCGGGCAGCCGCACGTCCATCAGCGCGCGGCGGCCGGCGCCTGAGTCGGCGGGCGGAGGGCGGAGCGCACTGTGCGCTTGCCTTCCGTAACGCCCGAGGTCCATGAATTTCGCGGAACGCCGGCTCCTCGGGGCTTGGCCGGTGATCAGTGATCACTAATATGCGCAGCCGAACCCGGGCGGGGAGAGACGCCCACGGCGGCCAAATCAAAACCAAATACGGGTCCAGGAGGACGTCCATGCGCGAGTACCTGAAGTTCTACATCGATGGCCAGTGGGTGGATCCCGTCGAGAAGAAGACCCTCGACGTGATCAATCCGGCGACCGACGAGGTCTGCGGGAAGATCGCCATCGGCTCGGCGGCCGACGTGGACAAGGCCGTGAAGGCTGCGCGCAAGGCGTTCGCCAGCTGGTCGCGCACCAGCCGCGAGGAGCGGCTCGAGGTGCTGCAGCGGATTCTGGCCGAGTATCAGAAGCGCTTCGGCGACCTGGCCAATGCGGTGACCGAGGAGATGGGCGCGCCCGCCTCGCTCGCCCAGCGCGCCCAGGTGCCGGCCGGCATGGGCCACCTGGCCACCGCCGCCAACATCCTGAAGGACTTCAAGTTCGAGGAAGAACGCGGCTCGACGGTCATCGTGAAGGAGCCGATCGGCGTCTGCGGCTTCATCACCCCCTGGAACTGGCCGCTGAACCAGATCGCCTGCAAGGTGGCCCCGGCCATCGCCACCGGCTGCACCATGGTGCTGAAGCCGTCGGAAGTGGCCCCGTTCAGCGGGCACATCTTCGCCGAGATCATGCATGCGGCGGGCGTACCGGCCGGCGTGTTCAACCTGGTGCACGGCGACGGCCCGGGCGTGGGCGTGGCCCTGTCCAGCCACCCGGAAGTGGACATGATCTCGTTCACCGGCTCGACCCGGGCCGGCATCGAGGTGGCCAAGAACGCCGCCCCGACCGTCAAGCGCGTCCACCAGGAACTGGGTGGCAAGAGCCCGAACATCGTGCTCGACGACGACGTGTTCTCGAAGTCGGTCGCGCGCGGCGTCGCCCAGATGATGACCAACTCCGGCCAGTCCTGTAACGCGCCGACCCGGATGCTCGTCCCCTCCAAGCGGATGGATGAGGCGATCAGCGTCGCCAGGGAGACCGCCGAGCAGATCACCGTCGGCGACCCGAACGGCAACGCCACCATCGGCCCGGTGGTCTCCGAGGTTCAGTGGAACAAGATCCAGGGCCTGATCCAGAAGGGGATCGAGGAAGGCGCCACCCTGGTCACCGGCGGCCCGGGCCGGCCGGAGGGCCTGGACAAGGGCTACTATGTGAAGCCCACGGTGTTCGCCAACGTCACCAACGACATGACCATCGCCCGCGAAGAGATCTTCGGGCCGGTGCTGTCGATCCTCGGTTACGAGACGATCGAGCAGGCCATCGAGGTGGGCAACGACACCGAGTATGGCCTTGCGGCCTATGTGAACGGCGCCGACCTCGACAAGGCGCGCGACATCGCCCGCCAGCTTCGGGCCGGCCAGGTGTCGATCAACGGCGGCTCGGACATGACCGCTCCCTTCGGCGGCTACAAGATGAGCGGCAACGGGCGCGAGTGGGGCGACTACGCCTTCCACGAGTTCCTGGAGACCAAGGCGATCCTCGGCTACGCGCCGATACAGGCCGCCGAATAGCAACGGAACGACGACGCCTCCGGGGCCCTCCCCCGGAGGCGTTTTCGTCTGAGAGCCCCCATGAGCGCTTCCATCGGCATCGTGGACGCCGTGCGGGAACAGGCGCGCAGGCGCCCTGACGCCCCGGCGATCCGCTTCGAAGGCCGCGAGACAAGCTTCGCGGATTTCGACCGGCTGTCCTCCCAGGCGGCCCAGGCGCTGCGCGCGGCCGGCGTGAAGGCCGGCGAGCGCGTCGGCGTGCTAGCCAAGGGAACCGACGACTTCTTCGTCCTGTGGTTCGGCGCGCTGAAGATCGGCGCCTGCCTGTGTCCGGTGAACTGGCGGCTGGCCCCGCCGGAAATCGCCTTTGTGCTGAAGGACGCCGGCTGCCGGGTGCTGGTCTGCGGCGCCGAGTACGCCCAGGTCGTCGAGGGCCTCGCCGCCGAGTGCGGCCTCACCACCATCGTCCAGTTCGAGCCCGTCCATCCGAGTTGGCCCGACTTCCGCGGCTGGATCGCGGGCCAGTCGGCGCAGGACCCTGGTCACGCCGCCAGGGCCGACGACGACGTCATCCAGCTCTACACCTCCGGCACCACCGGCCTGCCCAAGGGCGTGCAGCTCACGGAGGGCAACTACGCCGCGCTGCGGCGCTCGGCCGAGGCCGGCTGGGGCAATTTCGACGAGGGCGCCCCGGTGCTCGTGGCCATGCCGCTGTTCCACGTGGCCGGCGCCAACATGGGCCTGCTCTCGCTGGTGCAGGGGGCGATCGCCGTGGTGCTGCGCGAAGCCGCCCCGCCGGCCATCCTCGAGGCCCTCGCCGCCCAGCGGATTCGCCACGCCTTCCTGGTGCCGGCGCTGATCAACATGATCCTGCAGATGCCGGAGGTGGAGACGGCGGACGTCTCCAGCCTGCAGGGCATCTACTACGGGGCATCGCCGATCTCGGACGAGGTGCTTCTGCGCGCCCAGAAGCGGTTCGTCGGCGCGCGGTTCGTGCAGCTCTACGGCCTGACCGAGACCATCGGCTGCGGGACCTGGCTGCCGCCCGAGGCGCACGATCCGGCTAGGGGCAAGCTGCGTGCCTGCGGCGTGCCCTCGCCGGAGATCGAGTTGCGCATCCGCACGCCCGACGGCCGCGAGGCCGGCGTCGGCGAAGTGGGCGAAATCGAGATTCGCTCGGCCTGCGTGATGAAGGGCTACTGGAACCGGCCTGACGCCACCGCCGAGGCGATCGACGCCGAGGGCTGGTTCCGGACCGGCGACGCCGGCTACCACGACGCCGACGGCTTCGTGTTCCTGCACGACCGGGTGAAGGACATGATCGTGTCCGGCGGCGAGAACGTCTATCCGGCCGAGGTGGAAAACGCCCTGTTCTCGCACCCGGCGGTGGCCGACGCCGCGGTCATCGGCGTGCCCGACGAGAAGTGGGGCGAGGCCGTGAAGGCGGTGGTGGTGCTGCGGTCCGGCATGGAGGCCGATGCGGCCGAGCTGATCGCCCACTGCCGGGAACGGATCGCCGGCTACAAGGCGCCGAAAAGCGTCGATTTCGTGGACGTGCTGCCGCGCAACCCGTCCGGCAAGGTGCTGCGGCGCGAGCTGCGAGCGCCCTACTGGGCCGGGCGCGAGCGGCAGGTCGGTTAGGGAGAGAGAAGGTCAGATGGGGATGGACCCGCATATCAAGGCGCACGTCGAGGAGCAGGCCAAGGCCGCCGCCGCCAATCCCGCGCCGCCGCTTTCGGCCATCCCGCCGGAGATGGTGCGCGCCGGATACCGCGCCCAGCGCACGGCGATGAACGCCGGCGCGCCGAAGGACGTCGAGTCCCGCGACCTGCAGATCGGCGGCGCCGCGGGGCCGATCCCGGCGCGGCTCTACACGCCGGCCGGCGCGGCGGCGAAGACCGGCGGCCTCGTCTACTTCCACGGCGGCGGCTTCGTGATCGGCGACCTCGAAACCCACGACGGCCACTGCCGCCGTATGGCCGCGTACGGCGGCGTTCGGGTGCTGGCGGTGGAATACCGGCTGGCGCCGGAGCATCCCTTCCCCTGCGGGCACGACGATGCGCTGGCGGCGACCCGCTGGGCCTTCGACCACGCCGACGAGATCGGTTTCGACCGCACGAAGATCGCGGTGGGGGGCGACAGCGCCGGGGGCAACCTCGCCGCCTCGGTGGCGCTCGACCTGCGCGGCGATGCGGACCGCAAGCTCGCCTTCCAGCTGCTGCTCTATCCGGCCATCTGGCCGGTCGAGCCGACCAATTCGCGCAAGACCCTGGACGGGCCGGTGCTGACCCAGGCGGCGATGACCTGGTTCGAGACCTGCCTGGCCGCCGAAACCCACCCCCATGCCGCCCGCGCCGTGTTGGGCAAGGTAACCGACGTCTCGGGCGCGCCGCCGGCCCTGGTGGTCACCGCCGGCCTCGACCTGCTGAAGGACGAGGGCCGCGAATGGGCCGAAAAGCTCAACGCCGCGGGCCTCCCTGCCCGGCCC
>JAQVDF010000146.1 GCA_028698405.1 Phenylobacterium sp.
CGAGGGCTTCTTCGTCGTCACCCAGAAGGGCGCCGACCTGTTGCCGTCCGACGCGCGGTTCTTCACCCGTTCGGGCTCGTTCACGGTCGATAGCGACGGCTACCTAGTCAACGACCAGGGCTATTACCTGCAAGGTTGGCCGATCAATTCGGACGGCACCATCGATCGCAGCCCGGCGGACGTCACGCGGATGGGGCCGATCAACGTCCGCGACCTCGGCTCGGCGGTGGCCAAGACCAACGGGATCGTCGTCGCGGCCAACCTCAACAAGGACCAGGAAGCCGGCGTCGATCCCTACGTGGTCGGCTCGATGAAGGACTACGCCGAGGACTCCACCATCGCCGGCGCCCGCCGCCCCGACTTCGTCATCGAGATGTCGGTGACCGACTCCACCGGCGGCAAGCGCCGCGTCGAGATCGCCCTGGCCAAGGAGCCGGCGCCGGCGGTGAACACCTGGAACGCGGAAATCTACTCCGTGCCGGTCGACGACATCGAAGGCGGCGCGGCGATCCGCAACGGCATCCTGGTGTTCAACCAGGACGGCACCATCGACATGACCGCCAGCACCCTGTTCGACACCCCGCTCGACATCGGCGCCTCGGGCAGCGGCGCGCCGGTGGCCTGGGCCGACGCCCTGGGCATCGAGGGGAACGAGGTGAACATCGACGTCACCAATCTGACCAACTACGCCGCCCCCTCGGCGGTGGACTTCGTGACCCCGAACGGCGCCAGCCCGGGCAGCATCGTCGGCGTCAACGTCGACGAGAAGGGCATCATCTCGGCGACCTTCGACAACACCGAGGTGCGCACCATCGCCCAGATCGGCATCGCCACCTTCCCCAACCCGGACGGCCTGCTCGGCGTCTCGGGCGGCGCCTACCTGCCGACGTTGATGAGCGGCGACTTCACGATCAAGGAACCGGGCGTCCTGGGCGCCGGCAACATCGCGCCCCAGGCGCTGGAGGCCTCCACGGTCGACCTGTCGGCGGAGTTCACCGGTTTGATCACGACCCAGAGGGCGTATTCCGCCTCCTCCAAGATCATCACGACCGCGGATCAGATGTTGGAAGAACTCCTTAACATCAAGCGCTAGTAACGTAGGTTAATAGGTTCTGTAGGTCGGCGTTATATCAACCTGTACCATTTTCTTACATCGGAACGGGAATGATTAGTCAATTCTTTACCTACGGGATTCACCGACTGTTATGGCCGCGGGCGTATGGTCCCTCCTGAGAAGTGATGGTGGGAGACGCGTAGAACCATGTTGCAGCAGCAGCAAACGCGCACAAACAGCCGCGGCGAGCCCTATGTGATCGGGCCCACCGGCGCGCCGCTGACGATCAACGACCTGCCGCCGCCTGACACCGGCCGGTGGGTCATCCGCCGCAAGGCGGAGGTGGTCGCCGCCGTGCGCGGCGGTCTCCTGAGCCTGGAGGACGCGCTGGAACGCTACCGGCTGACCAGCGAAGAGTTCCTCGCCTGGCAGCGGTCGATCGACAAGCACGGTATGGCCGGCCTGCGGACCACCCGCATCCAGCAGTACCGCTGATCCCTCCGGTCCCGTCCGGACGCAGAACGGCCCCGCCTCGGCGGGGCCGTTTTCGTTTTCTCAGTCCCCGATCCGCCTGACGCTTATCAGGATCCGTTCGCGCTCGCCGGAGCGACGCTCGACGAGCAGCCGGGCGACCTGGGCGTCGTCGTGGAAGACATAGCCCTTGATGGCGTCGAGGATCGCCTTGGCCAGATTGTCAAGGTCGAGCCAGGGCGGCTCGCCGACGTATTCCATGACGATCTCGACCGAGAACTCTCCCCAGCCGGGCCTGGCGCCGCGCCAGACCTTGCGGAAAAACTCGTAGATCAGCGGCTTGTAGTAGCGGGCCTGGGTGGTCAGGCCTTCGACCACCACCTCGATGGCGCCTTCCGCCTCGCGGGCGCGCACCTTGCCGTGCTGGGTCCAGGCGTCCGTCACGCCCCTGATAGCCGCCCCGCGCATGTCCGGGAAGGCTTGCATGACGGGCCGGGACGGCTAAACCGCTGGCGCAACTTGAGCGCCGGAGGCCCTGGATGACCACGACCCGCACCGAGACCGACACTTTCGGGCCGATCGAGGTGCCCGCCGACCGCTACTGGGGCGCCCAGACGCAGCGCTCGCTGGGCAACTTCAAGATCGGCTGGGAGCGTCAGCCGAAGCCGGTCATCAAGGCCCTCGGCGTCGTCAAGCGCGCCGCGGCCGAGGCCAACATGGCCTTGGGCAAGCTGGACCCGAAGATCGGCAACGCCATCGTCGCCGCCGCCCAGGAAGTGATCGACGGCAAGCTCGACGACCACTTCCCGCTGGTGGTCTGGCAGACCGGTTCCGGCACCCAGTCCAACATGAACGCCAACGAGGTGATCTCGAACCGGGCCATCGAGATGCTGGGCGGGACCATGGGGTCGAAGAGCCCCGTGCACCCGAACGACCACGTCAACATGGGCCAGTCGTCGAACGACACCTATCCGACGGCCATGCACATCGCCTGCGCCGAGGAAGTGGCCCGCAGCGTGATGCCGGCGCTGGAGCACCTGCATTCGGCGCTGAACGAGAAGACCAAGGCGTTCGGCCACATCATCAAGATCGGCCGCACCCACACCCAGGACGCCACCCCGCTGACCCTAGGCCAGGAGTTCAGCGGCTACGCCCACCAGGTCGCGATGAGCGTGCGGCGGATCAAGGAGAGCCTTTACGGCCTCTACGAACTGGCCCAGGGCGGCACCGCCGTCGGCACCGGCCTCAACGCGCCTGTCGGCTTCGCCGAAAAGGTGGCCGAGCGGATCGCCGATATCACCCACCTGCCGTTCGTCACCGCGCCGAACAAGTTCGAGGCCCTGGCCGCGCACGACGCCATGGTGTTCAGCCACGGGGCGCTGAACGCGGCCGCCGCGGCCCTGTTCAAGATCGCCAACGACATCCGCTTCCTGGGCTCGGGCCCGCGGGCGGGGCTGGGCGAGCTGGCGCTGCCGGAGAACGAGCCGGGCTCGTCGATCATGCCGGGCAAGGTCAATCCGACCCAGGCCGAGGCCCTGACCATGGTCTGCGCCCACGTCATGGGCAACCACACCGCGATCACCGTGGCCGGCAGCCAGGGCCACTTCGAGCTGAACGTCTTCAACCCGGTGATGGCCTACAACTTCCTGCAGTCGTGCCGGCTGCTGGCGGACGCCGCCATCTCCTTCACCGACAACATGGTGGTCGGCATCGAGCCGCGCGAAGACAACATCAAGGCCAACCTCGAGCGCTCGCTGATGCTGGTCACGGCCCTGGCGCCGAAGATCGGCTACGACAACGCCGCCAAGATCGCCAAGACCGCCCACAAGAACGGCACCACCCTTCGCGAGGAGGCCGTCGGCGGCGGCTACGTCACCAACGAGGAATTCGACGAGATCGTCCGCCCCGAGAAGATGATCTCGCCGGGCTGATCTGGGAGCTGTGGAAGGTGACAGGTAGCGCTCACGCGCAACCAGTCACCGAACAGCGGCGGTGACTGGTTGGCCGGAAAGCCTACCTGTCGCCTCTCGGGCCACGCGACATGAGGCTGCCGCGGCGCAGGCTATCCTTTTCGCCATGGGCAAGGCCGCACTCAGGCTGGAGATCGATGCCGACCTCCTCGCGAAGGCGAAGGAGACGGGCGTCGACGTCAGCGCGATCGCAGAAGGTCGTGCTCAGGAAGACGCAATCCGGCGCGCCCTCGACCGGAACTTCACCGGGTTCTAGCCCCCTACTCCGCCGCGTAGACCACCGGGTGCTCGTGGGCCCAGAGGTGGGCGCGGTAGGCTTCGAAACACTGCTCCCCGAGGATCAGGCGCATCAGGGCGCCCTCGGCGATGTAGCGGGTGCAGCCGGGGTCGGCCTCGACCAGCGGGATCAGCACCTCGGCGTTCCAGGCCCTGGAGTGCCCGACGTCGAGCACCGCGTGCAGGCCGAAATACTTGCGCAGGGCCGGCTCGACGCCCAGGCGCTTGAGCCCGGCGTCGACGCAGGCCACGCGGGACGGGGCGGTCAGCTCCACCGCGCCCAGCGCGCCCACCGAGTGGTAGGCGTAGCGCCGCGTGGTGGCGAAGGCGGTCAGGGTGTTGGCCAGCGCCAGCGACTGCCACAGCGTACCCTCGATCGAGGGCGTCAGCTCGAAGCCCTCGATGGTGCGGTCGAGCATCGGGCCGTGCATGCCCGAGGCGTTGCCGCGGCCCATCTCGTCCCAGTAGTTGCGGGCGAGCTCCAGCTTGGCCCTCGCCGGCATCTTCACCTGGGTCATCGCCACCAGGTCGTCGAAGCCGGCCTCGCCGGCCGCCTCCTGGGTCAGGAACCACTTGAAGTCCTCGAGGCTCGCCTCGGCCTCCAGCCAGGCGAACAGCTGGTCGTACTGGCCGGGGCCGCTCTCCTTCAGGTCCTCGAACCAGGCGACGAAGCCTGCGGGGTCGGTCGGCACGCCGGCGAGGTCGGGCGCCACCTGGGCGCGGAAGGCCTCCACGAAAGCGCCTTCCAGCCGGCGCATCCGCGCCTCCTCGCCGATCTCCTCGCGCCAGGCGGCGGTCGGCTCGCCCACGGCCAGCCGGCGGCGGTTCCAGCGGGCGAGGCCCTGGTGCAGGGCCTCGGCGTCCGGGAACTGCGGGGTGAACTCGCCCAGACGGGCCAATCGCATTCCAGCTCGCAAAAGTCGGTCTCCCTCGTGGCCCAAGGAAGCGCGCAACTGGCGGCTGGGTTCCTATGGCCGAGCCTCACGGCCCGGCGGGCTCACATACGGCGGGCGACCGCGAAGTCGGCCAGATCCTCCAGCGCCGGGCGCCAGCTGTTGGAGGCCGAGAAGGCGGACAGCGACGCCTTGGCGCTGTCGGCGTAGTCGGCGGCCAGGCCTAGCGTGGCCTCCAGCGCGCCGCCGCTGGCCATCAGCTCGCAGGCGCGTTCGAAGTCGCCATCGGCCTGTTCGTGCAGGTCCATGGTGCGGGTCCAGAAGGCTCGCTCGTCCGGCCCGCCGCGATCCATGGCCAGGATCAGCGGCAACGTCGCCTTCCCTTCGCGGAAATCGTCGCCGGGGTTCTTGCCCAGCGCGTCGGACGAGCCGGAATAGTCCAGCGCATCGTCCACAAGCTGGAAGGCCAACCCCAGGTCCTGGCCGAACTTGCGCAGCTCGGCCTGCTGGGCCGGCGGAGCGCCGGCGCTGACCGCGCCGGCCTCGGCGGCGGCGGCGAACAGCTCGGCGGTCTTGGCGCGGATGATGTCCAGGTAGACGTCCTGGGTCAGGCCGAGGTCGTGCGCGCGGGTGAGCTGCAGCACCTCGCCCTCGGCGATCACCCGGCTGGCCCTGGCCAGGATCTCCAGCGCGGCCATCGAGCCAGCCTCGACCATCAGCTCGAAGGCGCGGGCGAACAGGAAGTCGCCGACCAGCACGCTGGAGGGCGCGCCCCAGATCAGGTGGGCGGCCACCTTGCCCCGGCGCAGCTCGGAGGAGTCGACCACGTCGTCGTGCAGCAGGGTGGCGGTATGGATGAACTCGACCGCCGCGGCCAGCTTCAGGCAGGCGTCGTCCTTGGCCCCGGCGACACGCGCGGCGGCGATGGTCAGCAGCGGGCGCAGCCGTTTGCCGGAGCCGGCGATGATGTGCTCGGCCAGGGCGGGGATGACCGAAACCGGGCTCTGCATCCGCTCGCGGATGAGGGCGTCGACGCCCGCCATGTCCTCACGGGCGAGGGTAAGCAGCCGGTCGACCGACGGCGGCTT
>JAQVDF010000147.1 GCA_028698405.1 Phenylobacterium sp.
CCCGTTAGCGCCGACGTTGACGATCCGCCCCGCCGCGCTCCCGCGGATCAGCGGAAGCGCGGCCCGCGTCGCGTTGAGGCAGGTCTTCGTGTTCAGTGCGAACAACCGGTCGAAGGCGGTCGGGTCACCCTCCTCCACCGTCTGCCAGACGAAGCCCCCGGCCACGTTGACCAGCACGTCGAGGCCGCCCAGCCGCTCGCCGACGGCGGCAAGGGCCGCCTTCGCCTGCGCGGCGTCGGACAGGTCCACGCTACCCTGCACGAAAGCGCCCTCGGGCGCGGGGCCCGAGGGCGCGATGTCGATCAGCGCCAGCTGCATGCCTTGGCTCGCGGCGGCTTGCGCCACCGCCTGCCCGACGACGCCGAAGGCGCCGGTGATCGCGATCTTCCGCCCGCTCATGGGCGGATGCTTATCAGAGACGCTCGACGATCGTCACGTTGGCCATGCCGCCGCCTTCGCACATGGTCTGCAGACCCCAGCGCTTGCCGCGGTTCTTCAGGGCGTGGACGAGGGTGGCCATCAGCTTGGCGCCAGAGGCGCCCAGCGGGTGGCCGAGGGCGATGGCGCCGCCGTTCACGTTCAGCTTGTCCGGGTCCGCGCCGATGGTGTTCATCCAGGCCACCGGCACCGAGGCGAAGGCCTCGTTGACCTCGAACAGGTCGATGTCGTCGATCTTCATGCCGGCCCGCTCGAGCGCCCGCTGGGTCGCCGGCAGCGGCGCTTCCAGCATGATCACCGGGTCGTGGCCCAGCACCGACAGGTGGTGGATGCGGGCCAGCGGCGTCAGGTTCAGCTCTTTCAGCGCCTTCTCCGAGACGATCATCACGCCAGAGGCGCCGTCGCAGATCTGGCTGGAGGTGGCGGCGGTGATCGCCCCGCCTTCCTGCAGCAGCTTCACACCCTTGATGCCTTCGAGGCTGACGTCGAAGCGGATACCCTCGTCGACCGTGTGCTCGCTCTCGGCGCCGTTCTCGTCCTTCACCTTCAGCGGGACGATCTCGTTCTTGAAGGCCCCGGCCTGCGTGGCGGCGATCGCCCGCTGGTGGCTCTGGTAGGCGTACTCGTCCAGCAGGTCCTTCGAGAGGCCGTACTTCTTGGCCATCATCTCGGCGCCCATGAACTGGGAGAACTGGATGTTCGGGTACTGCTCCTGGATGCGCGGGCTCATGTAGTTGCCCATGCCCGCCTGCGCGGCCAGCCCCGCCGACGAGCCCATCGGCACCCGGGTCATGCTCTCGACGCCCGAGGCGATGACCACGTCCATGGTGCCGCTCATCACCGCCTGGGCGGCGAACTGCAGCGCCTGCTGCGACGAGCCGCACTGACGGTCGACGCTGGTGCCCGGCACGCTTTCCGGCAGCTTGGAGGCCAGCACGGCGTTGCGGGCCACGTTGATGGCCTGCTGGCCGACCTGCATCACGCAGCCCATGATCACGTCTTCGACGCGGGCCGGATCGACCCCGGTGCGGTCCACCAGTTCGTCGAGGACCGTCGCGGCCATATCGACCGGATGCCAGTCCTTCAACTTGCCGCCCTTGCGTCCGCCGGCGGTGCGCACCGCCTCCACGATGTAGGCTTCACCCATCTTCGTCACTCCCCGTTCGGCCGCGCCTCGGCCGTTCGAGCGGTGACTCTAGGCCGGCGCCGTGACGGAAGCCAACAGGGTCAAGAGCTTGACCGCGAAACGCCGTTCGGCCGACATGCCCGCATGCTGCGACGACGCTGACGAAACACACCGCCTCCCCGCCCCGAAACGGGCGGATCGGACGTCAGCCCCTGCCGCAGGCCCCTCCCATGACCGACCTTCAGTTGCGTCCCGCGACGTTCGCGGACGTTCCCGCCATCGCCGACCTCGTGCGGAGAGCCTACGCGCCCTGGGGCCCCATCCTCGGACGCGAGCCGAAGCCGATGGGCGGGGTGGTGGCCCTGCTCGTCGCGCTGCGCAATCCGGGCCGCGTGCGGCGGCTGGTGCTGGCGGGAGCCGGCCACGATCTTGCGGCGGCCAGGGCGGACGAGGTCGCGCCGCTGGTTCGCAACCACCTGGCCTAGGCGGGCAGCAGGGTCCCGGGTGTCGCGGCGTCGAGCCGGAAGCTGGTGGGCAGGACCCGCTCGTTCGGCGTGTGCAGCTTCAGCGCCTTGGCGGCGCGGGCGAAGGCCAGCTTGGCGAGGTTGGCCGCGGTCGCGCCCTCGGCCAGCTTGGGCTGGGCCCCGAACCGGCGGCGCAGCACGCCGTTGGCGTAGATCACGTTGGCCCGAAGCAGCGCCCCCGGCGTCATGAATTCCATCGACAGCGAGACGTTGAGCATCGGCCCGTTGACGATCCGGTGCGGGGCGTTCTGCGGCCAGGAAACCATCATGCCCGGCTTCAGCTCGATCTTCTGCGCCGACGCGTCCCAGGCCGGCTGGAAGGGGATCTGCTCGGCCGTCTCGCGCAGCACCACCGCCTCCAGCTGCTCGGGCAAGACGAAGGGCTCGGCCGGCGGATAGACCCAGACCTGCTTGATCCCCCGCACCTGCCACAGCGACACCAGCGGCGTGTCGAGGTGGTAGAAGACCTGGGCGTCGGCCGACGAGATCAACAGGCCCACGTCGCGCTTCAGCGTCTTCAGACCGGTGGCCTTCTCCTTCTCGGCGAACACCTCCTCGGCGAGGCCGGCGTAGTCGGGCAGATGCAGGTTGGTGCGGCGCAGGTTGAGCCAGATCCTGCCACTCTTGGCCGCCTCCAAGAGCTGCTCGCCCGACAGCGCGCCGGCCGACCCGCGCCGCCAGGTGCGCCAGGCCACCGGGTCCTCGCCCATGGTGAACACCCCGAGCTCGTCGCGCGGATAGCGGTCGAGCGCCTCGGCGAGCTTTTCGTCCGAGAACATCGGCCGCTCGTGCAGCGCGTGCCGAAAGTCGACAAACTCGCGGCTGAACGCCCGCGCCTTTTCGTCCGTCCAGTCCAGGATCATGGCAGCCTCACTCCGCCGGAGCTTCTTCCGTAGAATTCGATCTTGAAGGGCCCGAACCACAGCGTCTTGCCGAGCCCGCGCACCGCCCTGTCGGCGGTGAAGGCGAAGTCGGGAGAGCGGACGGCCCACTTGGCCAGCGCCAGGACGCCGAAGACGCCGGCCTGCACCAGCCCCTGGACCATCCAGCCGGCCACGCCCAGCCAGTCGGGCGGCGTGCGCGCCGCGCAGGCCGCGCTCGGCCCCTGGCCGTAGGCGAAGGCGCGCGGCAGGGCGTATCGCAGGGTCAGCCGTGAGGGAACCGGATCCTCCCAGACCCAGGCCTCGGCCGCCCAGGCGAACCTGGCTCCCGCCGCGGTCATCTGGCCGAACAGCAGGTCGTCCTCGCCGCCGATGTGGTTGCGCTCGCTGGAGAAGGGCCGCTTGGGATCGGGCAGCGCCGCGCGGCGCAGCAGGCTGTTGCCGCAGCCGTAGTAGTGGTCGATCGGCCCGCTCTGCGCTGGGCCCTCGCGCGAGAAGAAGCGTTCGAGGTAGGTGCGGTGGCGCACGACGTGGTCGGGCGCGCGGCCGCGTACCGGGCCGAAAACGACATCGGCGTCGTGCGCCTCGCGCACCGCCAGTAGGGCCGCCAGCCAGCCGGGCGGGGCCTCCTCGTCGTCGTCCAGGAAGGCGATCAGATCGCCCTCGGCCGCGGCGAAGGCGGCGTTGCGGGCGTTGGCGACACCGGGCTCTGGCTCGTGGATGTAGCGCACCGGAAACGGCGCCTCGGCGGCCAGGCCCTCGACCACCACCCGCGCCGAACCGGCCGGGTCGTTGTCGACGACGACCAGCTCCAGGTCGGCGGGATCGACGCCCTGCTGGGCGAACAGCGAGCGGGCCGCGACCGCCAGACCCTGGGGCCGCCGCACGGTGGGGATGACGAAGCTGACGCGGCTCATGCCGCCTCCGCCGGGCCTGCGGTCATCCGGCCGACGACCGCCGTAGCGAACTTTCGCACACGCCCGGGGACGCTCAGTTCGAGCGAAGCGATGGTGTCCAGGCGCCGGCGCAGCCGCCCCACCGCGCCTTCGCCGTTCGCGCCGACCAACTGCAGCATTCGCTCGGCCGTCCGCATACGCCGTCCGGCCGGCCCGGCGGCGGCGACCCAGCCGGAGGACAGGCTGCGCCCCGCCAGAGCGAACGGCGCCTTGTAGTGGTCGTGCCCCGGCCCGAGATCGTAGGTGGTCAGCCCCGCCGACGGCATCGCCGCAATGGCCTGCAGGAAGAACAGCTGGCCGGGCGACCAGGCCGCGAGCTCCGGGTCGGCCGAGGCGATCCAGGGATGGTAGACGGGCCCCGCCCGGACCCCGAAATGCCCGACCGCCAGCTTGTCGCCGACGTAGAGGTTCACCATCAGTCCCCCGAACTCCGCCCCGTCCGTCTCGAACAACCGCCACATCAGAGCGCGGGTCCAGTCGGGAGAGAGGAAGTCCTCGCCGCCGGTGCGGGCGAACTGCGCCCGCTTCCAGTCGATCAGGGTGACGAGGGCGGCGGGGTCTCGGTCGCCGACCACCATCCGCATCGGGCCGACCTCGCGCTCCAGCTTGTGGCCGAGGCGCCGGTAGTTCTTGAAGCGCTTGGCGCTACGGGCCCGGATCTGCTCGAGATAGTCCTCGACCGAGCCGGTCAGCTTGAGCACATAGCTCTGCCGGGGCGCCTCGCAATGGCTCTCGAATGCACGAAAGGGGTCAAGCAGGCCGGTGAAGCGCCAGCCTCCGAGCCCCGCGCGTTCCAGCGCCGACGGCACGTCGATCGCGCCCTGCGAGATCAACGCGTGGTAGTCCGACAAAGGCGAGCCGATCGGGCGGGCGAGCCCGCCGGGCCGGCGGTGATGGGCGAGAAACGCGACCGGCCGGCCGGCTTCGCGCCAGACGGTGACCCGCGCGTCCTGCCTCACCTCGCCCACCGCCTGGGCGAACCCCGGTCCCAGCAGCGGGCTCTCGAATTCGGGGCGCGCGGCGCACATCGCGCGCCAGGCGACAGCGTCGGCAGGCGACAATTCACTGGGGTGGAAGGTCTCCGCTTCCAACATCTCGTTCCGACCTACGCTACTGCTGGGCACTCCACCTTCGCCCTGCAAGCTCCGGACCGTCAGCCGAAGGTGCGCGCCAGAATACTTTCGAGGGCTTCGGCGTCGGTCTGGTCGAAGGCGGCGGGCTCGGCGGCGTCGATGTCCAGCACCGCGATCAGCCTGCCCTGACGATCTAGCACGGGAAGGACAATCTCGCTCGCCGAACGGGAATCGCAAGCGATGTGCCCGGGGAAGGCGTGCACATCCGGGATAACCTGGGTCTGTCGCGTCGCCGCCGCCGTCCCGCACGCCCCGCGGCCGAAGGCGATCCGCAAGCAGCCGAGCGTGCCCTGGTAGGGGCCCACCACCAGCTCGTCCGGCTTGTCCGGATCGACCACGTAGAAGCCGGTCCAGAAGAAGTGCGGGAAGCTGTTGGCCAGCATCGAGGCGACGGTGGCCATGCGGGCGGTCAGGTTCGGCTCGCCCTCCAGCACGGCTGCGATCTCTTCGGCGAGCGCCGCGTAGCGCTCGGCCTTGTCCGCCGGGAGGATCTTCTCGTTGAACGCCTCGGCCATGCCCGCTCCGTTAACCCTGGCGTTCATGGTTCCTTAGAGGCGCACTGGCAAGGTCCGCCCCATGCTGCCGGGTGAGGAAAGCCCCGAGCGCCGCGTGCTGCTCAGCATCGTCGCGCCCGTCTACAACGAGGCCGGGGGGATCGAACCCTTCCTGGCCCGCACCCGGCCCATAC
>JAQVDF010000148.1 GCA_028698405.1 Phenylobacterium sp.
AGCTCGCCGACCCGCCCGCACCACGCCAAAGCCGCACCGACCCACGTTTGCGCAACACTCCCACAAGGGGAGAGGGAGCCTTCATGTCCTGCTCATTCCGACGGGGGCCAGTGGTTGGCCGTCTGGCGCGGAAGCACGCGCCAGGCGCCACCCTGGGTGACGTCGGCGCGGTCGCCCCAACCGGAGGGCATCGCACGGCTGGGCCTTGCCGGATCGGATCGCAGGCGCCAACTGGGAGAGGGCGCCTTGGCCGTCGGGTCGGCGGCGGGCGGCCGGCAATTATGGGAGTCGTTCAGTGAAGAAGATCAGTCTCGCCCTGGCCCTCGGGCTCAGCCTCAGCGCCGCGCCTCTGTTGGCGCAGACTCCGCCGCCGGCGACCGGCGCGGCCGCCGTGCAGGCCGGCAGCTACAAGCTCGACGCCAACCACACCCAGGTGATCTGGTCCGTCGACCACCTCGGCTTCTCCAAACTCTACGGCATGGTCGGCTCGATGAGCGGCACGCTGCAGATCGACCCGGCCAACCTGTCCGCGGCCAAGGTCGAGGTGGACATCCCGCTGTCGGGGCTGACCGTGACCTCGCCGGCCTTCGCCAAGCACCTCGCCAGCGCCGACTTCTTCGAGACCGAGAAGTTCCCCACCGCCAGGTTCGTCTCCCGCACCGTCGAGGTGAAGGGCGAGGAGGCGACCATCACCGGCGACCTGACCCTGAAGGGCGTCACCCGGCCCGTGGTGCTCAACGCCAAGTTCTACGGGGCCGGCGTCAACGCCATGAACAAGGCCCGGACGGTCGGCTTCTCGGCCACCGGCACGCTGAAGCGCAGCGAGTTCGGCGTGGGCTACGCGGCTCCCGCTGTCTCGGACGATGTGCAGCTGAAGGTGACCGCGGCGTTCGAGGCCCCGGCGAGCTGACACATCACTCCTGCTCCGCCGGGGTCAGGGCGATATCAACCATGATCTCGGCGGAGATCTCCTCCAGCGCCGCCTGAACGTCGGCCGCCGTCAGGTGCGGCGGCAGGCGCAGCCGCGCGTCCATGTGGAACAGCTGGCCGCCGGAGTGGGGCTCCATGCTCACCCGGGTCGTAAAGCTCTCGATGTTGGCCTCCAGACGGCTCAGCACGCCGGTCACCTGGTGCACGATGCCGGGCCGGTCCTGACCGACCAGCGACAGCCGCACGGCCTCGCCCGCGCCGTCCTCGGCCTCCAGCGCCGGGGCGATGCGCACCTCCAGCCCCTCGGCGTCCACCGCCCGCACGGAGGCGCGCAGGTCCTCGACGCGGGCCGGGTCGATCTCCACCAGCACCAAGCCGACGTAGAGGCCGCCCAGCCGGCTCAACCGGCTCTCCAGCCAGTTGCCTTCGGCGGCCAGCACGGCCGCGGCCAGCGCGCGGGTGAGGCCTGGCCGGTCGCTGCCGACGACGCTGAGGACGAGGGTGGTCATGGAGGCTCTCGTGCTGGATGGCGTTGGGCGATCTGCGATCCATAGCAGCCCCGCGCCCGGCCAGCCGCCGGAAATTGATCAGCCTGTTGCGCGTTCTCGCCGGAACGGCCAAGCCATTGCAGCGCTTGAGCAAGACGCGGCGAGAGACGGAAGGCGAGGTAGGCGGCGACACGATGGGCAGACGCAGCTTCCTCCTCATCGGGCTCGCCGTGGCCGCCGTGCTTGCGATTGCCTTGGTCGCCTGGCTCGCCGCCCGACCGCCGGTTGTGCGTGTGGCCGTCGCGCAGCCGCAGGACACCGAACTCGTGGTGGCCGTGGTCGGGCGCGTCCGGCCGCTGGAGCGGATCGAGGTGCTGCCGGTCAACCCTGGCCAGGTGGTGCGTTTGCTAAGCGACGAGGGCGACATCGTCGCCGCCGGCGAGCCGCTGGGGGTGATCAAGTCTGTCGATGAAGAGGCTCAGACCGAGGCCGAGCAGGCGCGCGTCGCCGCCGCCCGCGCCCGAGCCGCCGAGGCGCGGCAGGCTCTCTCCCGCACCACCCAGCTGTTCGAGCGCGGCTTCGCCTCGCAGGCGGCGCTCGACCAGGCCCGGGCCGCCTCGCGCGCCGCCGACGCCGAGGTGAACGCCGCCGCCGCGACCGCTCGCGCCGCCTCGGCCCGCACCCGCGAGTTCACCGTCACCGCGCCGATGGCCGGCCTGGTGCTGGCCCGCCCCATTGATCCTGGCCAGGTGGTGACCGCAACCACCACCCTGTTCGAGCTGGGCTCGCTGACGGGCGTCGAGATCGAGGCCGAGGTGGACGAGGCCTACGCCGGCCGGGTCAAGCCGGGCATGACGGCGCGGATCTCCCCCTCGGGCGCGAAGGCGGTGGAGGCCGCCACCGTCAGCGAAGTCTCGCCCAAGGTGGACGCCTCCACCGGCGGCCGGCTGGTGCGGCTGAGGCCCGCGCAGGCCGGCGAGCTGGTTCCCGGCCGCTCGGTTGACGTGACCATCGTCGTCGTGCCGGCCGAGCGGCGCATCGTCGTGCCGCGTCAGGCGTTGGTCGAGGCTACCGTCGATCCCAAGGTCCACGTGGTCGAAGCCGATGGCGTGGTGCGCGCCAGGGCCGTCCGCATCGCCGACTGGCCGTCCATCGACGCCATCGTCGAAAGCGGGCTCTCGGGCGGCGAGCGGGTCGTGCTGACACCCGCGGAGACCCGGCCGGGCGCCAAGGTCCGCGTCCAGGGCGCCGGGCGCTGATGTTCGCCTTCACCGTCGCGCGCCGCTACCTGCTGTCCAGCCCCGGCCAGACGGGCCTGCTGCTGGCCGGCGTCGCGCTGGGGGTGACGGTGTTCGTGTTCATCACCGCCCTGGTCGAGGGGCTGGCGGTCCGCCTCACCGACGAAGTCACCGCCAACAGCGCCCACGTCAGCCTGCAGCCGCAGACCCGCACCGCCCGCATCCTGGAGGCGCCCGGCCTGCGCGCCGAAGGCGTGGCGCTGGTTTCCACCTTCCAGCGACAGCAGATCCGCGAATGGCGCCAGGTGGTGGCGCTGGCCAGGGCCCAGGCGGGCGTCGCGGCCATCAGCCCGCAGATCAGCGGCAGCGCCTTTCTGGTGCGCGGCGAGGCGGTGCAGCCGGTCTCGGTCACCGGGGTCGAGCCCGAGAGCCTGGACGTGGTCTCGCCGATCAGCACCCGGATCGTCGAGGGCAGGGCGCAGTTCGGCGCCGACGGCATCCTGATCGGCCGGCGGCTGGCGGACGAACTGGGGCTCAGCGCCGGCCAGCCGGTGCTGCTGCGCACCGACCGCGGGGCCGAGCGGCTGCTGACCGTGCGCGGCATCTACCGGACCGGACTGCAGAGCCTCGACGAGCGGGTGGCGTTCCTGTCGCTGCGGACCGCCCGGCCGCTGTTCCGCCTGCCGGAGGGCGTCACCAACATCGAGATCAAGCTCGACCGCCCGGAGGAGGCGCGCGCCCTGGCCCGCTTCCTGGAGGAGGCGACCGGCCTGCGCAGCACGCCCTGGCAGGAGAAGAACACCTCGCTTGACGACGCCCTGATCGCCCAGGGCCAGACCGGCCGGCTGATCCAGATGTTTTCGCTGGTCTCCATCGTCATCGGGGTGGCGAGCGCGCTGGTGCTGTCGGCCTACCGCCGCCGGCCGGAGATCGGGATCATGCGGGCGGCCGGCGTCTCGTCCGGCTTCATCGCCCGGGTGTTCCTGCTGCAGGGGCTGATGATCGGGCTGATCGGGGCGCTGGTCGGCTGCGCGACCGGCTACGGCGTCAGCGCCTGGCTCGCCTCTCTCACCGGCCCGGACGGCGATCCGATGCTGCCCATCGCGCCGGAGCGAGGCGGCTATCCGGCGGCGCTGGTGCTGACCACGCTCGGCGCGGTGCTGGCCTCGTTGCTGCCGGCGCGGGCGGCCTCGCGGGTCGACCCGCTGGAGGCGATCCAGCAATGACGCCGGTGCTCGTCGCGCGCGACGTGCGCAAGGACTTCCCCAACGGGGACGAGGTCACGCGCGTGCTCAGCGGCGTGGATCTGGAGCTGGCGTCCGGCGAACTGGTCGCCCTCCTCGGCGTGTCCGGCTCGGGCAAGTCGACGCTGCTGTCGATCCTCGGCCTATTGCTGACGCCCACCAGCGGCCAGATCCACATCGCCGGCGAGCGGGTGGACGATCTGTCCGACCGGGGGCGCACCCTGTTCCGCCGCCGGCGGCTCGGCTTCGTCTTCCAGGCCCATCACCTGCTGCCCGACTTCACCGCCCTGGAGAACGTCGCCTTCCCGGCGGCGGCGACAGCGGGTGGCATCACGAGCGAGATCCGCGCCCGCGCGGCCGACCTCCTGCGGCGGGTGGGGCTGGAAGCGCGCATGGATTTCCGCGCCCCGCGCCTGTCGGGCGGCCAGAAGCAGCGGGTGGCGATCGCGAGGGCGCTGATCAACGAGCCCGTGCTGGTGCTGGCCGACGAGCCGACAGGCAACCTCGACCGGCAGTCGGCCGAACAGGTGCTCGAGCTGATGCGCGAGATGAACCGCGACCAAGGGATCACCTTCCTGATCTGCACCCATGACGAACACGTGGCGGCCCAGTGCTCGCGGCGCATCCAGCTGAGCGACGGCCGAGTGGAAAGCGATACCGGCGCCACCTAGGGGTGGCGATCCGCGCTTCGGCGATGCTAGGTCGTCCATTCGACAGAATAGCGGTCTGGGAGGCGTGGGATGATCGGGCGGGTTGGAGCCGTCGTCGCGGCAGGAATCTTGGCGGTGGTCGCATCGTCGGCGCAGGGTCAGTCGCGCCCGCCGATCCCGAGCGTCGTGCTCGCCCACATGCAGTCGCTGGATACTCGCTGCCTCGCCGCCGGCGGGCGCGAGGGGACGGGCCGCTACGTGATCGCCCAGGACTTCACGGGCGATGGCCGGCTCGACTACCTGGTTTCCGAGGGCGACTACGACTGCAGGGGCCGGCCCGGCCTGTTCCGCAACAACGGCCTGGCTCGCGTGGACATCTTCGTCACCGGCCCGAGCAACCAGGCGCGTCGGGTCTATTCCGAGGAGTTGCTGGCCTACCGGGTGCTGGCCGGCCGCCCGGCCAAGGTGCAGATCGCCCGCCGCGGCGCGGCCTGCGGCCCGGGCGTCGGCCCGCAGGGCCAGTGCGCCGCCCAGCTCGAATGGAACGGCCAGGGCTTCGGCGAAGGCGTCTCGGTGGCCCGCGCAGCCCCCGGGGCGGAGGCCGTGGTCAGCCGGCCGGGCGCCCGGTCGGCCCAGCCCGCGGCGCCTGAGCCGACCGCCCAGCCCGCGGCGCCGCCGCCTGCCGCCGGCGGGAAGTCGGAGTTCGTGGTCCGCTGTCGGCGCGAACTGGTGGCGCTCGACGCCTCCGCCGCCTCCTGGGCGCAACAGGTGTGCGACGACCGGTGGAACCAGGTGGTCGCCTCCCTGCCGGCCGCCGACCTGCTGCTGGCGGTCACCGGCGGTCCGGCGGCGACCCTGGCCGACGTGCGCGCCCGCGGCGCGGCCGTGCGCTGGGCGGCCCGGCCGGAGGCGAAGCAACTCGCCAGCGGCAAGCTGGGCGGGTTGAACGTCGCCGTCGTCGGGACGGCGCGCCCCGAGGCGGTTGAGGTCGGCTGGGGCGAGATCGGCGCCGACATTCCCTACGACGTGGCCGAGGCCCTGCGTCAGCGGGGCGCCAAGGTCGATCAGGTCTCCTGCCGCAAGATGGGCGTCGGCGAGGGCGAGCGGCTGTTCGCGGTCACCCCGCCTGAGCGGCCGACCTTCGCGCTGACCGTCTTCCAGCGCACCGCGCCCACCGGCGGCGCCT
>JAQVDF010000149.1 GCA_028698405.1 Phenylobacterium sp.
CTTTGGCGCGACCTGGAGACGTTCGTTTGACCTCCCCGGCCCGCAAAGCTCTCTACGGATTCAGCGCCGTCGCGCTGCTGGCCAGCGTGGCCGCCGCCCAGGCCCTGGGTCCGCAGCCGGCGCAGGAGCCTGCCCCCGTCCTGCCCGCAGGGCCGCAGCCCTACCGCCCGGCCTCTACCGCGCCGGCGACGCCGGTCGCGACGAGCGATTCCCAGCGGATGGTCATGGCCATGGAGGCCGCCCGGCGGCGCGACGTCGCCGGCGCCCGCAGCCTGATGGCCGCCATCTCCGAGCCGGCCGCGCGCAAGGTCGCCCTGTGGGCGCTGGTCGACGTGAACGGCGAGGTGCTGGGCTTCGCCGAAGTCGACCGCGCCCGCCGCGAACTGGCCGACTTCCCGCGCGGCGCACGACGCCACGAGCTGGCCGAGAAGCTGCTCGAGACGTCCGGCCAGAGCCCGCAGCAGATCATCGCCTGGTTCGGGGGCAAGGACCCGGTCACCGCCGAGGGCGCGATGGCGCTGGCCTCGGCCTACCGCATGACCGGCCAGCCGCAGCTGGCCAGCAACCTGATCCGCAACTTCTGGCGCACCAAGGTGTTCGAGGCGCCGGCCCAGCGCACCATGCTGTCGCGCTTCGGCGACGCGCTGAACCAGGACGATCACGTCCGGCGGGCCGACATGCTGCTCTACGGCCCGCACGGGCCTGCCACGCGCGACGTCGTGGCCCTGCTGCCCGCCGACCACAGGGCGGTGGCCGAGGCGCGGATGGCGCTGCGCAACAACGCCTCCAACGCGATCGACGTCGCCTCCAGCGTGCCGGCGCACCTTGCCAAGCACCCGGGCCTGGCCTTCGAGCGGGCCGGCTACTACCGGCGCAAGGGCCTGACGGTGCTGGCCCGCAACCAGCTCGCCGACGGTCCGCACGAGCCGATGGTCGGGGCGGCCGCCGACCGCATCTGGGACGTGCGCTATCCGCTGATCCTCGATGCGCTGAAGAACCGCGACTACCGGGGCGCCTACACGGCCGCCGCCAACAGCGGGCTGACCAGCGGCGTGCCCGCGGCCGAGCTGGAGTTCTACGCGGGCTGGATCGCCCTGACCAAGCTGCGCAACGCCAAGCAGGCGGAGGTCCACTTCGCCAACCTGGAGAAGATCGGCTCCTCGCCGATCACCCGCTCCAAGGCGCTCTACTGGCTGGGCCGCGCCGCCGAGGCGCAGGGGCGCAAGTCCGAGGCCCAGAAGCACTACGCGGCGGCGGCCAAGTACAACACCGCCTTCTACGGCCAGCTGGCCGGCGAGAAGGTGGACGGCGGCCGCATCACCCTGACGGCCGATCCGGAGATCAAGCCGGCCGACCGCGCCCGCTTCGAGGGCCGCGACGTGGTCAAGGCGACGCGCCTGCTGTTCCAGGCCGGCCAGAAGGACACCTTCAAGGTGTTCGCCCTGCACCTGGACGACATCCTCGACAACCTGGTCGACCAGGCCCAGCTCATCGACCTGATCCGCGGCTACGGCGACCAGGACACCTCGATGAAGGCGGCCCGCGGCGCGGCCCAGCGCGGCTTCGTGCTGACCGACCGGGGCTATCCGATGCGCACTCCGCCGCAGGTGCCGGGCGCGCCGGAGCCGGCGCTCGTGCTGGGCGTCACCCGGCAGGAGAGCGGCTTCGACCCGATGGTTCGCTCCTCGGCCGACGCGCGCGGCATGATGCAGCTTCTGCCGTCGACGGCTCAGACCGTCGCCCGCAAGATGGGCGTCGACTACTCGGTCAGCCGCCTGCACGACCCGGACTACAACATGCGCCTGGGCTCGAGCTATCTGGGCGAGGTGGTCGGCCGGTTCAGCGGCTCCTACGTGCTGGGCGCGGCCGCCTACAACGCCGGGCCCGGCCGGCCGCCGCAGTGGATGGCGTTCTGCGGCGACCCGCGTACGTCGTCGACCGACCCGATCGACTTCATCGAGTGCATTCCGTTCACGGAAACCCGCACCTACGCCATGCGGGTGATGGAGGGCATGCAGGTCTACAAGGCCAAGCTCGCCGGCGGCTCGACGAAGATCACCCTGTCCCAGGACCTCGCCCGCGGCGGCTACGGGAGCCCCCGCGTCACCGCAATGGCGGACTAGGGCGCTACGCGCGCGCCTTCAGCGTCTCGATCAGTTCGCCGACGGCGGCGCGCACCTTCTCGGCCTGCTGGGCGGTGAAGCCGGCGCCTTCGGCGAGGCGCTGAGGGATGCAGACGGCTTCGGCGCGCAGGGCGTCGCCCTTGGAGGTGAGGTCGATGAGGACCCGGCGCTCGTCCTGAGGGTCGCGGCGGCGCGTGACCAGTCCCGCCGACTCCATCCGCTTGAGCAGCGGGGTCAGCGTGCCGCTGTCGAGATAGAGCAACGCCGCCGCCCACGCTTGTGCTAGACTATCATCAAATCGAGTCCGTTTCATGCCGCGACCTGTTCCGACCATCGCTCTGGCCGCGGCCGCCGCGGCGCTCGCCGCCTGCGCGAACGGCCCGCCCCGCGCCGGCCCCACCGCAACCGAACTGGAAGAGCTGCAAGCGGCCTGCGAGGCCCGCGGCGGCGTCCTCGTGCCCAGCGGCGCCTCCACCGGCCGGCCGGCGCTGGACGAGGTCTGCAAGATCCCCGACGCCTCTCGCCTGCCTCGCTAGGCCGGCGCGCGGCGGGCGGCGAGCACGGGGCCGGCGGCGGTGTCGATCAGCTCGCCGTCGAGGCCGAACACCTGTGCGAGGACGGCGGGCGTCAGCGCTTCGCGGGGCGTCCCGTCGGCGATGGTGGCGCCGCGAGCGATGACCACGATGCGGTCGCAGGCGCGGGCGGCCAGCGTCAGGTCGTGCAGGGTGACGATCACCGCCCTTCCCGCGCGCGCCTCTTCGCGCAGCAGCTCCAGCGCCAGGAACTGGGAGTCGGGATCGAGTCCGGCGGCCGGCTCGTCGGCGGCCAGCAGCGGCGCCGCGGTGGCCAGCAACCGGGCGAACAGCACCCTCGCCCGCTCTCCGCCGGAAAGGTCGAGCACGCCGCGCCCGGCGGCGTCCGCCATCCCCACCCGCGCGAGCGCCTGCATCGCCGCCTCGCGCGCCGGGCGTGGAGGACGGTTGGCGGCGCCCAAGGCGGCGATCCGCCAGGCCGGCAGGTTCCAGCCCACCCGCCGCTCCTGCGGCAGATAGCCGGCCAGCGCCGCGCGCTGCAGGTCCGAGAGCCCGGCGACGTCCCGCCCGCCGAGCCGGGCGGCGCCCGCCTGCAGTCGTACGAGGCCGAGGGCGGCGCGCAGCAGCGTCGACTTGCCTGCCCCGTTGGGGCCGACGAGGCCGACCACCTCGCCCGGCCGCACGCAGAGCGAGGCGCCGGTCAGGGCCTCGACCCGGCCGAGGCGCGCCCTGGCGCCGGAGATCTCCAGCGCCGGCGTCATCCGCGCCAGCTCCGGGCGGCGCGCCAGGCGATCATGGCGAACAGCGGCGCGCCGAACAGCGCCGTGACCACGCCCAGCTTCAGTTCCTGTTCGGTGGGGATCAGTCGCCCGGCGAGGTCGGCGGCGACGAGCAGGGCCGCCCCCGCAAGCGCCGAGGGCGCCAGCGTGCGGGCCGGGTCCGCTCCGGCCGCGGCGCGGACGAGGTGCGGCGCGGCCAAGCCCACGAAGCCGATGACACCCGCCACGGCGACCGCCGCGCCGGTCAGCAGCGCCGCACCTGCCACCGCCGCGGCCCGCAGCCGCGCCATCGGCAGGCCGGACAGCGCGGCGGTCTCCTCGCCGAGGGTCAGCATGACGAGGCCGCGGGCGGCGTAGGCGCACAGGCCCGCGCCGGCCGCCATCGGCAGGGCCGCACGGGCAAGGTCCCCCCAGTCGCGGTTGGCGACCGAGCCCAGCAGCCAGCCGAGGATCTCGGTCGTGGCGATGGGCGACGGGGAGAGGTTGAACACCAGGCTGGTCAGGGCCCCGGCGAAGGCCGACAAGGCCACGCCGAACAGGATCAGGGTCTCCGGCTCGCGGAAGCGGGCGGCGAGCGCGGTCAGCACGCCCCCGGCCAGCAGCGCCGCCGCCAGCGCCGCGGCCTCGACGCCCCCGGGGGCGGCGGCGAGCCCCGCCGAGATGGCCAGGGCCGCCCCGAGCCCGGCGCCCGCCGAAACACCCAGCACCCCCGGGTCGGCCAGCGGGTTGCGCAGCAGGCCCTGCATCACCGCCCCGGCCAGGCCCAGCGCCGCCCCCACCGCCGCCGCGGCGGCGACGCGCGGGGCGCGGATCTCCCAGACGATCTGCGCCTGCGGCGTGTCCGGCTGCAGCGCGAGCCGCCAGCCGTCCGCTCCCAGCGCCACCTCGCCGAGCGCCAGCCCCAGCAGCGCCAGCAGCACCAGCCCCGCCGCCAGCAGGCCGTTCAGGCGCAGCGCGTTCACTTCGGGGCCCGCGCCGCCAGGGTTTCGGCCGCCTCGGCCACGAACCAGCCCGGGCAGCCGATCACCTCCCCCGGCAGCGAGGCGATGGTGCGGTCCTTCACGGTCCTCCGCAGCGCCTGATGGCGGCCCGGCCCCCAGTTCGCGTTGGCCAGCATGAAGGTGTCGAAGAAGCCCAGCACGACCGCCGCGGGCGGCCGCATGACCAGCGCCTCGAGCGAGACGGTGGAATAGCCGGGACGCGAGGCCGCGGGCGTCAGGCCGGCGGCCTCCAGCATCGCCCCGATCAGGGTCCCCTTCCCGGCCGTCGCGCCGCCGGGCGGGAGGTAGAGCGCCCGCGCTCCGCCCCAGGCGCCGCCGGCGCGGGCGAGCCGGTCGTCCATCTCGCGAACCAGCGCCTCGGCCCGGGCCGGCTGGCCGAGCGCGGCGCCGATCTCGCGCAGGCTAAGCCGCACGTCGTCGAAGGAAGTCGCCTCGGGCGCCTCGACCACGGCGATCCCGCGCCGGCGCAGGGCCGCCAGCAACTTTTCGTCGCCGCCCCAGTGACGGACCACCACGTCGGGCCTGGCGGCCAGCACGGATTCCAGCGTCGTGCGCCGCAGCGGCAGGCCACGGGCTTGCTCACGAAGACGGGAATCGGCGTCGTCGGCGCGCGTCGATAGTCCGACGATCGCCTCGCGCGGGCTCAGCGCCAGCACGTACTGATCCGCGCACTGATCGAGTGAGAAGACGCGCGGGGCCGCCGCCACCGGCCAAGCGGCGAGCACGGCCAGCCCCGCGGCGAGCGAAATCAGGCCGGCGCGAGCCCGTCCAGCAGGCCGTCGAGCGTCAGGGTCAGGAGTTGACGACGCGCCGCCCACTTCACGTCCGGCCGCGAGATGACCAGCGCCACCATGCCGTGGCAGGCGGCCCACAGCGCCTGGGCGACCGCCTCGGTGTCGGCCGCCTTGAGGCGCCCGGCCTCGCCCAGCTCGCCCACGACCCGGCAGAAGATCTCGTAGCATTGCGCGCCCAGGCCGGATGTCCCCATCTGCACAGCCGATACGGGACGGCCGCCGCCGAACACAAGCAGATATGAGTTCGGGTGCTCGAAGCCCCAGAGCATGTAGGCTTCCAGCATGGCCCGCAGCCGCACCCGCGCGTCGGCCTTGCGGCCGGCGATCTCGGTGTTGCGGTCGAGCAGCTGCTGCATCGTCCGCTCGCAGATCTCGTGCAGGATGCAGCTCTTGTCCTTGAAGTGCATGTAGAGGGCGGTCGAGGAGACGCCGACCTCGTCGGCGATCTTCCGGATGGTCGCCCCCTCGTAGCCCTCGGCTACGAATATC
>JAQVDF010000150.1 GCA_028698405.1 Phenylobacterium sp.
CATTCGCGAGGAGACCTCGCCGCCGGAAGACGCCTCCACCGACGGCGACGATGTTCCGGCCTCGTCGGCCGAGGGCCGGCTCGGTCCGGGCGCCGACCCCGCGGAGGGCAAACGCACCGACGTTTGGTCGCAGCCCCGCCCCTGCCTAAGGTCCCGGCGCAGCAACGAGGGGGACGGCGCGTGGCGGCGGTCGAGGTCTGGGGCGGCGGGGTCAACACCTGGGAATGCGACCGCATGGGCCACATGAATGTGCGGTTCTATGTGGCCAAGGCGATGGATGGTCTGGCGGGACTGGCCGCCGAGCTCGGCATGCCGCAGGTGTTCGCGCCCGGGGCCCACGCCACCCTGATGGTCCGCGAGCATCATATCCGCTTCCTGCGCGAGGCCCATCCGGGCGCCTACCTCTTCATGACCGGCGGCGTGCTGGAGATGGACGAGTGCGAGGCGCGGGTCCTGCTGACCTTCTTCCATCCCAATGGCGAGCCCTGCGCCACCTTCAACGCAAAGGTCGCCCACGTCACCGCCGGCGACGGCCGGCCATTCCCCTGGCCGGAGCGGGTCCGCGAGCGGGCGAATGCGCTGCGCACGGAGCTCGCCGACTACGCGGCGCCGCGCAGCATCGGCCTGGATCCGGTGGAGAGCGCCGCCAGCCTGGAGCGGGCGGAGGCCCTCGACCTTCGGCGAGCCGGCCGCGGCGTGTTCGACCTGCGCGACTGCGACGCCTTCGGGCGCATGCGGCCGGAGCTGTTCATCGCCAAGATCTCGGACGGCATCTCGCAGGTGTTCGGCGGCCCGTTCTCCGACATCGTCGCCAATGGCGCGCCGCAAGGCGCCCGGATTGGCGGGGCGGCGCTTGAATACCGGCTTATCCATCTGGCCTGGCCGCGGCCCGGCGACCGATACGTGCTGCGCTCGGGCCTCGCGGACTGCGACGAGCGCGCGCGCCGGCTGGTCCACTGGCTGCTCGATCCGGACACCGGCCGGCCGTGGGGCGTGGCGGAGGCTATCGTCATCAGCCTCGACCTCGACGCGCGCAAGGTGATCAAGCTGTCGCCGGAAGCCCAGGCCGAGATCCGCGCCGGGGCCTACGCGGGGCTGACCCTCTAGCTCAGGCCGCCTCGACGGCCTCCGCCAGGGCCGCGCGCACCACCTGCGGCCGTTCCATCGGCAGAAAGTGCGTCGTACCGGGCACGGTCTCGATGCGCACGCCCGCGGCGGCTAGCTCGTCCACGTAGGGCGTCAGGCTGCCGCTGGTCGAGCCCTCTTCGGCGCGCAGGATGCGGATCGGGAAGGGCGGTTCGCGAAGCACCGGCCATGGATCATGTCCGTGCGAGGCGAAGTTGGACGCTTCCCAGTCCGGGCTGCAGGACAGCTCCACCTGGCCGTCCGGCCGGTCGCGGAAGCCGTCGGCGACGTAGTCGGCGAGTTGGGTCGGCGTCCAGGTCTTGAAGGCGCCGCGGCCGGTATAGGCGGCGATGGCCTCTTCGCGGGAGGCGAATACGGCCCGCCGACGCCGCGCCCCGATCTCCAGCGGCGAGGGCCCCTTCATCGCCCGGCGCGCTTCGACCGGAAACAGCACCGGGTCGAACAGCACCAGCGACTTCACCCGCTCGGGGGCGCGTCCGGCCGCCAGCAAGCTGGAGGTGCCGCCCATCGAGTGGCCCGACAGCACCGCGCCGCGTACGTCCAGAGCCGCCATCAGCGCCAGCAGGTCGTCGGCCAGCCCGTCCCACGAGTTCCGCCCCTCGGTTTCGGTGGGCAACGCGGTGCGGCCATGGCCACGCAGGTCCACCGCCAGTATCCTGAACCGTGGGGCGAGGTCCGCCAGGACCGTCCGGTACGTACGCGCGTTGAAGCCGTTGGCGTGGGAGAAGACGATGTCGATCGGACGGTCCGCCGGGCCGAAGTCCAGCGCGGCCATGGCGCCGCCCCGTTCGGGCAGCTCGATGCGCCGCGCGCGCGGCTCTTCGACGACGAATCCATCCATGTCCCGCACCTTCACCGGTTTTCCGCTCCTTAGCAGATGGGAAGCACGAGCATGAACCGGCTGGCGACCATCGGCTACGAATCCGAGACGCAGGACGTCGTGATCGGCAAGCTCAAGGCCGCCGGCGTCGGGCTGGTGATCGACGTACGGGCCGTGCCCTCCTCACGGCGGGCCGGCTTTTCCAAGTCGCTGCTGGCGGCGAGCCTGGCCGCGGTGGGCATCGATTACGTCCACCTGCGCGAGCTCGGCACGCCCAAGCCCGGGCGCGAGGCCGCCCGTAAAGGCCGCATCGACGAGATGCACGAGATCTACGAGGCGCATCTGGCCGAGCCCGCCGCCCAGCTGCAGCTCGCCCAGGCGGTCGAACTGGCACGCGAGCGCCCGGCGGCCCTGCTCTGCTACGAAGCCGACGCCGCCGGCTGCCACCGCCGCATCGTCGCCGACCACATCCGCGCGGCCACCGGGTGCGAGGTGGTGGATCTGTAGCGTCCCTTCCCCATCCAGGAGACGGAAGCTACAGCCACTTCCGGCGCTTGAAGTTCAGGTAGAGCGTCGCGCATACGATCAGGATAAGCAGCCAGACCGCCGGGTAGGCGAAGCGCCAGCCGAGTTCGGGCATGTGGCGGAAGTTCATGCCGTAGATGCCGGTCACGGCGGTGGGGACGGCGAGGATCGCCGCCCAGGCGGCGAGCTGGCGGGTGATGGCGCCCTGCCGATGCTGCTCCATCAGGGAGCTGACGTCGAACACGTGGCGGATCACCTCGCGCAGGCTGTCCACCGCCGCGGACATCCGGGTCACGTGGTCGAGCACGTCGCGGAAGTAGGGGCGAGTCTCGGGATCGATGCCGGGCAGGTCGAGATTCTCGAGCTTGCTGCACAGGGCGCGCATCTGGTCGAGCGTGCGGCCCAGTTTCATCAGCTCGCGGCGGAGCACGAAGAGGCGGGTGATCTCGGCTCGGGAAAGGAAGGCGTCGAGGGTGCAGCGCTCCACCTCCAGCACCTCCTCCTCGATCGCCTCGACGATCGGCAAATAGCCGTCGACGATGAAGTCGAACACGGCGTGCAGCACGTAGTCGACACCGTGTCTGAGCAGCTGCGGCGCGGCCTCCAGCTCGTGGCGCAGGTCGGTGTGAGGGCGAGCCGAGCCGTGGCGAACGGTGATGATGTGGTCGCGGCCCACGAACATGTGGGTCTCGCCGTAGCAGATGGACCCGCTGACGTACTCGGCCGTGCGGGCGACGATGAACAGCTGCTCGCCGTAGACGTCCAGCTTGGGGATCTGGTGCGCCTTCAGCGCGTCTTCGACGGCCAGCGGGTGCAGGGAGAAGTTGCGGGCGAGGGCGGCGAGTTCGTCCGCGGCGGGCTCGAAGACGCCGATCCAGGCGAATTCGCCGGGGGCGAGGCGCTCGTGGGCGGCGATGTCGACCTGCCGGTCGCGGACGCCGTCGCGGTAGATGTAGGCGGCGACGACGCTCACCCTGCCCCCCGGCCGATCAACCAGCTGGAGGGGATTTCATGACGCCGCCCGCCGGGGGCGTCAATGGCGCTCGGGCTGGGCCTGGCCGGTGGCGGACTGGATCAGGCCGGCGATGCGGTCGGTCGATTCTGCCGCCTGGCTGAGCATCTGCAGCGGACCCGCGCCGGGGCGCACCGTGTTGGCCGCCTGGCTGGCCGCGCCCTGCACCATGGCCATGGCGGTGGCGCCGGCCTTGTTGAACGGGTTCTGGGCGAGACGCTGGGCGTTGTCGTCCGGATAGATGAAGCCGTAGGTCGGGTAGCTGGTGGTGCCGAGGTCGCGGATCGGGTCGTACCAGACCTTCACCTGGCTCCAGTCGCCGGCCGGAGAGACGTCGATGACGGTGACGTCGCGCTCGATCTGGCCGCGGGTCCCGCCGATGCGGCTCCAGTTGGCGTGGGTGATCTGGATGACCCGGTCGGTGAGCACCTGGCTGACCACGCCCACGTGGCCCAGCCGCATCTTGCCCTGAGGCTTGAAGCAGAGGACGGCGCCGGGCTTGGGCTGGAAGCCGGTTTCGTATTTGCCGACGGCCTGACGCCACCAGGTGTGGGCGTCGCCGAAGATCTGGATGCCGGAAATCAGCCGGGCGAAGGGAACGCACTGCCAGTAGGTGTCGGCGCTCGCCATATTCAGCGGGGCCAGCCACGCCACAGCCGCGACGAGCGCGGAACCGATGAGGGTTCGCAGCCGTTTTGCCATCTTGGAACGCTACTCCTGGCCGTTTCGCGGCGGTCAGGGTTAAGCGTATCCCCCAGAAATGAAAAGAGGGTTTAAGCCCGTGCGGCTGAAGGTCGCCGAGCCTCCCAGGCGTCCGCCCACGACTTCATCGCGGCCCGAGCGGGCTTTTCGATGAGATGATAGGAAAGCGCCGCCAGAGGAATAATCGTTAACACGCCGGCGATCCACACGGGCCAGGGAAGTTGTTCCCCGTTGAGCTCGAGAACTTGCGCGGCTGAATTCGCGAATACGATCTTCCACGGCACGCAGATCATGTAGACGGAGTAGCTGATCTCGCCGAGGTACACGAGCGAGGCGTGGCCGAATAGCTGCGAGCCGGCTTGCGCGGCGCCTGCCAGGAAGTAGATGAGCCCGCCCAGAGCGAGGACGATGAGCGCGTCATGGCCGCCCGCGGCCGCCGCGATCAGCGCCGAGGCGCCGCAAACCGCGGCGCCGAGCAGCGCGCTTGCCCGGTCCGTGAGCGGCCGGGCGCGCCACAGGGAATGCAGGGCGCAGCCGAGGGCGAAGCAGGGCACGATCCGCAGCGCGCCCCAGTGGATGGTCGCCTGGGTCAGCGGAAAGCCCGCCGCCCGCTCGAAGCCGGCGTAGAGCGCCACGAGACCGCCGGCCGCCAGGCCGACCGCCACGAGCGGGCGCGTCTTCAGCGCCAGGGCCGCCCAGGCGAACACCGGGAAGGTCAGGTAGGCGAACCACTCGGCCGAGATCGACCACGACGGGTGGTTCCAGCCGGCCAGCGGCGCGAAGCCCCAGGCATGCACGAGCAGGAGGTTCGCCGGCAGCGCCTCCCAGGAGAGGATGTTGGAATCCACCGCAAAGCCCGCCAGCCCTGCGACGGCGGCCAGCAGGCCGAGGCCCACGAGAGTGGCCAGGTGCAGCGGGTAGATCCGCGCGAGCCTCGCCCACAGGAAGCGGCCGTAGTGGAACCGCTGGATCTCCACTTCCGTGCGGTAGACGTGGCAGAGGATGAAGCCCGAGAGGACGAAGAAGGCCTCGACGCCGAGATAGCCCTTCTCGACCAGCATCGGCGTCGCCGGCGCCTCCAGCTTCGGCCAATAGTGGAACATCACCACCCAGAAGGCGGCGAAGAAGCGAAGCGCGGTCAGCGAGCGGATGTGTGCGGCGTCGGTCATTCTACGGCCTCGGCGTCCCGTTCTGGCGCCTTTCGGACGCCCCTGACGGGCGAGCAGCAATTCGCGCGCCGGGCGAACTCCGACCTTGACCGGCGAAGGTGAGGATTGGGTTACGGCGTTTTCCCACGCCGCTGAGCTTCGGCCCCGGGGACGGGCGGCGAGAGGGGGTGACGATCAGCCTCAACCGTTTGGCCGGCTACGCATTATTCCGGATCGCGTGGCCTAGTCAGGGGCTCGAAATCCGCTACCTAGAACGCGGGGAGACCAACGGGAGAGCAATAAAGACGATGGAGTCCGTATTCGGTTGGACCGCCGATCCGACGGCCTGGGCCGCGC
>JAQVDF010000151.1 GCA_028698405.1 Phenylobacterium sp.
GAGATCGCCAGCCGGCTGTCGGATGCGATCGACATGGGCGAAGGCACCATCTACCCGCTGATGCGCCGCATGCAGGCCGACAAGCTGGTGGAGACCTACCTCGTCGAGTCTCCGGCCGGCCCGCCCCGCAAATACTACCGCCTGACCGACGCCGGCCGGGCGAGCTTCGAAACCCAGAAGGCCGCCTGGACGAGATTCTCGGGGGCCGTCGCGACGATCCTTGGAGAGGGGCAATGACGCGGCAAGACTTCCTGGCGCGGCTGCGCGAGGGCCTGCGGGGCCTGCCCGCGCAGACCATCGACGACATCGTCGCCGACTACGAAGCCCACTTCGTGGAGGGCGAGGCGGCCGGCCGCAGCGAGGCCGACGTGGCCCAGGCCCTCGGCGATCCCGACCGGCTGGCTCGCGAGCTGCGCGCCGAGGCGGGGCTGCGCCTTTGGGAAGAGCAGAAGAACCCCTCCGCCGCCGTGGGCGCGGTGTTCGCGGTCATCGGCCTGGGCGCCCTCGACCTCCTGATCGTGCTGCCGGTGCTGATCGGCGTGGCCGGCGCCCTGTTCGGCATCGCCATGGCGGTGGTCGCCGTCTTTGTTGCGGGTGGAGCGGTGTTCGTCGGCGGGCCCTTCTTCGATCCGCCCGGCGGGGTCGCGACGGCGATCTTCGCCGGCCTCGGCCTGATCGCCGGCTCGATCTCCGCCGGCGCCGTGCTGACCCTGATCACCATCGGACTGGTGAACGCCCTGGTCTGGTACGGCCGGCTGCACTTCCGCCTGCTCAAGCCGGCGCTCTAGCGGAAAGGACGACACGCCATGATCCGCACTCTCGTCCTGATCGCCGTCGCCGGCTTCTTCACCTCGGTGATCTGCTTCTGGGCCGCCGTCAGCTTCGGCGGGCCGGAGCTGCTCACCCACCGCTGGGGCGTGTTCATCGACGAATGGGACCACGACGACGACGGTCCTCGGTGGGAAGGCTCGGTCGCGCCGACCACCCGCGAGCTGCCGTTCGACGGCGAGAGCCTGGACGTCGACATCCCCGCCGAGGTCCGCTTCGTCCAGAAGGACGGACCGGCCGCCGTCGTGGTCAACGGGCCCGGCCGGCTGGTCGAGCGCCTGCAGGTCTTCGGCGGCCGGATCGACGGCGACGACGACCTGCCGGGCTGGCGGGGCGTCACCATCACCGTCACCGCGCCGAAGATCACCGAATTCCGCCTGGACGACGACGCCACCCTTGTGGTCCACGGCTACGACCAGGACCGGCTGATGCTGACCCTGGAGGGGCGCGCCGACGTCTCGGTCCAGGGGCGCACGCGCTCGCTGACCCTGGACATCGGCGAGCAGGCCGACGCCGACCTCTCGCAGCTGGAGGCCGCCGAGGTGCTGGCCAACGTGCGCGACTACGGCGAGGTCAGTCTCGCGCCCCGCGAGCGCGCCGACCTGAGGGTGGGCGATTCGGGCAAGGTGACCCTGGTCACCCGCCCGCGGCAGCTGCAGAGCGACGTCACCGGCCGCGGCAAGATCATTGAGGCCGCCGCCGCGCCCGGGGCGGGCGACGAGGCCAAGGACGCGACGAGTTAACGCGGCGAGGCGCCTTCCTTCCGCCTGTAAGGCGAGCGAGGTTTAACCAAACCCGCTCGTGTGGCCTATATGCGCGCAGGAGCCTTAGCGGATCGAGGTGTAGCGCTTGCCGACCGTGGCGTTTGTCAGCCCCAAGGGGGGTGCGGGAAAGACGACGGCGTCCATGCTGCTGGCCCTTGGCTTGGCCGAGCAGGGACATCGGGTGGCGATGATCGACGCCGACCCCAACAAGCCGCTGGTGCACTGGGCTTCGCTGCCCGGGCGCCCGAACACCATCAGCGTGCATGCCGCCCCTTTCGAAATCGACCTGCCCGACGCCCTGCGCGAGGCGAACGGCAAGAGGCCGGACTGGATCATCCTGGACACCGAGGGCTCGGCCCGGGTCGGACTGTCGTTCACCGCGGTGAAGCCGGACCTGGTCATCACCCCGCTCGCCTCCTCGGCGCTCGAGGCGCTGCAGGCGCTGAAGATGGCCGAGATCGTCGCCAACGCGGAGAAGAAGCTGCGCCGGCCGATCAAGCACGCCTGCCTGCTCACCCGCCTGCCGGCCGCCGTACGGCCCAAGTCGCTGAAGAGCATCGTCGAGCAGCTTCGGGTCAACAACATCGCCATCCTGCCGACCGGGATCATCGAGAAGGAGGCCTTCCGGATGATCTTCGCGCTCGGCGGCGACCTCGCCACGCTCGAGCGCAACGGCGTCTACGGCGTCGGCCAGGCGCGGACCATCGCCCACACCTACGTCAATGCCGTGAAGGAATTCATGGGTCTGGCCGAGCCGCCGGAGCAGGCCGCTGCTCCGGCTCCCGCGAACGCCCAGACCGTCGCCGACCGGATCGGCTGATGCCGGACGAGGCCCGCATCGTCTACCTGCTGCTGGCCGCCGTCCTGGTGGCGCCGGCCGCCTTCGCGACCATCAGGCGCTGGCTGAACAGGCGGCGATAACGCCTCCGCCGGGATGGCGCGGTTGCGGGGTGACGGGTAGGCCTTCGGCCAACCAGTCACCGAAGGACGGCGGTGACCGGTTGCGCGGAGCGCTACCTGTCACCTCCCGCGGACGTCAGCCCTCGCCTTCGAGTTCGCCCAGGGCGCTCTGCAGGTAGTTCTGCTCGCCGAGCGAACGGAGCAGGGCGAGCTGGGTTTCGAGGAAGTCGATGTGCTCCTCGGTGTCGGAGAGGATCTCCACCAGCAGTTCGCGGGAGACGAAGTCGGCGGCCTCCTCGCACTGCTTGACGCCGGCCACCAGGGTACGGCGGCCCGAGGTCTCCACTTCGAGGTCGGCGGCCAGCCCCTCCGCGACGGTCTCGCCGATCTTCAGCTTGTGCAGGTCCTGCAGGTTGGGCAGGCCTTCGAGGAACAGGATCCTGCGGATCAGCATGTCGGCGTGCTTCATCTCGCCGATCGATTCCTCGTAGGTGATCTTGCCGAGCCGCTTCAGCCCCCAATTCTCGTACATCCGGGCATGCAGATAGTACTGGTTGACCGCGGTGAGCTCGTTGGTCAGCACCTCGTTAAGCAGCCGGATGATGTCCCTGTCGCCCTGCATCTCACCTCTCCCTCACCGGCCGGCGCGGGGCTCGCCGCGCGCGGACATGACCCGTCCATTCCGCGCGCCCGGTCGGCAAGTCAAAGGCAATCTTTGCAAGTGAGTTGCGCTCGCCGATGCGCGGGCGCGCGCCCCGCTCCTATTCGGCGGCGAACTTCAGCGCTTCAGCCTGCTCGTCGAGCAGCTCGCGCATGTCGCAGACGCAGCGCGCGCAGCGCGGCGTGGAATCGCAGGCCCTGAAGATTTCCGCGGGTCGCCGGGCGCCGGCCTCGATAGCGGCGCGCACTTCGCGTTCCCGGATCCCGTTGCAGTTGCAGACGTACAAGTTGCGAACCCCTCGCAGTTGGATCCTATGTACCAGATGCGAACGCCGTTGCAACTCATTTGCAACTGGCGTGCCGCGACCGGCCGTCGCGGAGCCAAACTGAAGTTTGCGCGTTGACGGGTTCGGACGGGGCGCGGCCTGCGCCCCGGTGGGAGGCTCGAACGAGATGGACGCCGAGGCCCTGCTGCTCGCGCGGCTGCAGTTCGCTTTCACCATCGCGTTCCACATCATCTTCCCGAGCTTCACCATCGGGTTGGCGAGCTACCTCGCCGTGCTCGAGGGACTGTGGCTGACCACCAAGGCCGAGGCCTTCAAGACCCTCTACCTGTTCTGGGTGAAGATCTTCGCCCTGTCGTTCGGCATGGGCGTCGTCTCGGGCGTGGTGATGAGCTACCAGCTGGGCACCAACTGGAGCGTCTTTTCCGCGGTCGTCTCGCCGGTGATCGGCCCGCTGCTGGCCTTCGAGGTGCTGACCGCCTTCTTCCTCGAGGCGAGCTTCCTGGGGGTCATGCTGTTCGGCTGGCGCAAGGTGGGGCCGAAGCTGCACTTCGCCTCGACGGTGCTGGTCGCCTTCGGCACCGTGCTCTCCGCCTTCTGGATCATCTCGGCCAACAGCTGGATGCAGGACCCCAGCGGCTTCACCCGGCTGCAGGACGGCTCGCTGCGGGCGACCAGCTGGATGGAGGTGATCTTCTCGCCCAGCTTCCCCGAGCGGTTCGCCCACATGGTCCTGGCCGCCTACCTGACCACCGCCCTGGTGGTGGCCGCGGCCGCCGCCTGGCGGCTCCTGAAATCGCCGGGAGAGAAGGAGTCGGCCATCGCCCTTCGGATGGCGATCGGCATGTTCGCCATGGTCGCGCCCCTGCAGCTGGTGGTCGGCGACATCTCCGGCAAGCAGATGCTGGAGAGCCAGCCCTCGAAGATGGCGGCCATCGAAGCCTTCTGGGAGACCCGCGCCGAGCAGCCGTTCCACGTCATCGCCTGGCCGGACCGGGAGACCGAATCCAACCGCTTCGAACTGTCGATCCCGAAAATCGGCAGCTGGATCGTGGCCGGCGAGACCACCGCCGAGGTCCCCGGCCTGACCAGCTTCGCTCCCGAGGACCGACCGCCGGTGGCCATCGTCTTCTGGTCGTTCCGGGTGATGGTGGGCCTGGGCCTGCTGATGATCGCGCTCGGGGCGTGGGGCGCCTGGCTGTATTGGCGCAGGGGCGGGCCGGAAGCGAACCGCAGCTTCCTGCGGGCCTGCGTGGCCATGGGGCCGACCGGCTTCATCGCGGTGATCGCCGGCTGGATCGTCGCCGAAGTCGGCCGCCAGCCCTGGGTCGTCTACGGCGTGCTGCGGACCGCCGACGCCGTCTCGCCGGTGGGGGCGGGCGAGGTCTCCGCCTCGCTGCTCGGATTCCTGGTGGTCTACGCCATCGTGTTCAGCGTGGGCGCGCTCTACATCCTGCGGCTGATCGCCGAGGGCCCGGTCCAAGGCGCCGCCGAGCCGCCGCCCGACAGGCCGGGGCCGCGGCAGCCCAGCCAGCCGCTCGCCGCCGCGCCCGTCGATCCCAAGCCGGAGGCCGGCGAATGACCCTGGACCTGCCGCTGATCTGGGCCGCGATCATCGCCGTCGGCGTGCTGATGTACGTGCTGCTCGACGGAATGGACCTGGGCCTGGGCATCCTCTTTCCCTTCGCCGCCACGCCCGAGGAGCGGGACGTGATGATGGACACCGTCGCCCCGGTCTGGGACGGCAACGAGACCTGCTGGTGCTGGGCGGCGGAGGCCTGTTCGCCGCCTTCCCCGCGGCCTACGCGGCGTTGTTCCCGGCGCTTTACGTGCCGCTGCTGCTGATGCTGCTGGCGCTGATCCTGCGCGGGGTCGCCTTCGAATTCCGGGCCCGCGGGCGGCGACGCGGCAAGGCCTTCTGGACCGGCGCCTTCTACGTTGGCTCGGTCGTCGCGACGCTCGCCCAGGGATTCGTGCTCGGCGGCTTCATCCAGGGGATCGAGCTGCGCGACGGCGCCTTCGCCGGCGGGCCCTACTACTGGCTGACGCCCTACACCGTGCTGGTCGCGGTGGGACTGGTGTTCGGCTACGCGCTGCTGGGCGCCTGCTGGCTGATCTGGCGGACCGAAGACGAGCTTCACGGCCGCGCCCGCCGCTGGGCCTGGATCTGCCTGGCCGCAACCGCCCTGCTGCTGGCGGCGGTGAGCCTGGCGACCCTGTTCGTGCACCCGCAGGTGGCCGCCCGCTGGGGAGATCGGAAGAGCGTC
>JAQVDF010000152.1 GCA_028698405.1 Phenylobacterium sp.
ATGTAAAGGCCCGGCTTCAGCGCCTTGAAGGTGAAGGTGCGGGTCTCGCCCGGATTGGCCAGGCTGGCCGCCCCACCCCCGCCCGGCCCGGTCACCGCGTGGAAGTCCACGTTGTGCATGGCCATGCTGTCTTCGGGGTTGTGGAGGGTGACCTCGACGGTGTCGCCGACCCGGACCCGCACCATCGGGCCGGGCAGTTTGCCGTTGAAGGTCCAGTAGCGGTAGGTCGCCCCGTCGGCGATCTTGCCGACCACCTCCTGGGTGACCAGGTTGACCTTCACGTGAGCCGGCTCGCGGCGCGCGATTGGCGGCGGCAGGTCGGTGGCCGGGCGTACGATGTCCACGACGGCGGGTTCCGGCGCGGCGTCCGCCCAGCTGACGCCGCCGGCGGCGATGGCCATGGCGGCGACGGTGGCGAAGAGCGTGAGAGCTTTCATTGCGTCTATCCCCTGAACGCCACTTCGGCGTCCGATGAGAATGCAAATAGCCCTCTCCAGCTTTCGGACTTTGTTCTGGAACAACCTTTTGAGGTTAAATTAGGCGGAAAAAAGACATGGGGACGGCGATGGCCGGAATAGTCTTCACGATGACTTAGAATTTGGCGTCTTTTACTATTCTAACGCCAACTCTCCCCCCAATTGCACTTAAGCCTTCAGTGCGTCGATCCCGCATTGACCTGGATCAACGGCCACGCTCCGAGGCCCTTCGAACCTGAACCGTGCGCAACAAACCGGTTCAGGCGCGTTTCAATGGCGGGGACGCAGAAGAGAGGCAGAGCGCGCCGGAGGGCGAATTTCCGGCGCCGACACCGAAGGAGAGCTAGGCATGAACCGTACACTTCTGGGGCTGCTTGCGGCCACCACCCTGGTCGCCGGCGCGCCAGGCATCGCCAGCGCCCAGGACTGGGGCGTCAACCAGCGCCAGGCGCAGCTCGAACAGCGCATCGAGGCCGGCATGCGCAGCGGTCAGCTGACCGCCTCGGAGGCCGCGCGCCTTCGGGCCGAGTTCCAGGACATCGCCCGCCTGGAGCGGCAGTATCGCGCCGGCGGCCTGAACGCCCGCGAGCGGGCCGACCTCGACCGGCGGTTCGACGCCCTGTCGGCCCGTATCCGCGACGAGCGGCGCGACGACCAGGCCCGACCGGGCGCGGGCGGAGCGTGGCAGAGCATCAACCAGCGGCAGGCCCAGCTCGAACGGCGCATCGAGGCCGGCGAGCGCAGCGGTCGGCTGACTCGCTCGGAGGCGGCCCGGCTGCGCGCCGAGTTCCGCCAGCTCGAGCAGCTCGAGCAGCGCTACCGCCGTGACGGCCTCTCCTCGGCCGAGCGGGCCGACCTCGACCGCCGCTTCGACCAGCTGGAACGGTCGATCCGCGACGAGCGGCGCGACCGGCAGACCGATCGCTGGGAAAACCTCAACCAGCGGCAGGCCCAGTTCAGCCAGCGGCTCGACCGGGCCGTGCGCGACGGCCGCCTGACCCAGCGCCAGGCCCAGTCCCTGCGGGCGGAGTTCAGCTCCATCGCCCGGCTGGAGCAGAGCTACCGGCGCAACGGCCTGACCCCGGCCGAGCGGGCGGACCTGAACACCCGCTTCGACCGCCTGCAGGCCAACTTCCGCGCCTCGGTCAACGCCAACGCCTACAACTACGGCTACGGCGAGGCCCCGACCCTGTTCGACTGGCTGTTCGGCATCCGCTAGCCGGGCGCCGGCCCCCTCCCCTGCGATGCGGGGGAGGGGGTGAGGGGGGCGCAAGTCGCCTCCTCGCCCAGAATAGGAGAGCCGAGGTCCGCATCGAGGAACTGGGCGCCGGTTTCGACAGCGGTCCGCTTGCGTCGGTCCGCGACTTCGACCGGGATGAACTGGCCGTTGCCAGCGTCCCGACCCACCTCGCGTTCTTCATACTTGGTAGCCAAGGTCTCTCACCTCCTTTCCCGGGCCGTCACCCGCGCTACAGCGCGGGCTCGGTTGGGCGGCGGAAGATGAAGAACCTTCGTACGCCAAGCGGGTTCGCGGGGCGTCGGCGCCTACGATTGTCGCAGGCGCGGAGGCGGACTACTGCGCCTTGGCGTCGGCCTCCGCGAGTTCGAACAGGTCATCCATGCACCTCTTCAGTCGGTCGCCCGCGTCGCTCGCAAGCTGAAGGCTTGCGGGATTGCCATACTCGAACGAGCGCACCCGCATATCGACATGGAAGTTCGCCCCCATCCCACCCGCGGAGAGGGTGTAGAAGCCGTCGATCCTGTTGGAGACGGTCGCTTTGGCGAAAGCCTCTGCGAAAGCCGAGTCTTCCTTGGTCAGGTCGATGAGGAAGAAGCGAAACCCGGGATCGGTCTCTTCCGATGCGAAGACTTCCTTCGCGCTATTGTTGGTCCACTCCCCAAGCACCGCCGCCTGTAGTGGAGCAACGCGCACAGCTCGCCCGTCCTTCCCGACGGAGCCGACCCCTAGCTTGATGCCGCCGCCGGCGGTGGCCCAGAAGCGGTCGATTGTGGGCCAGCCGCGCCGCTTCTATGCCGCCGCGCCGGTGGTAGGCTCGATGGCATGGTGCGGTTCACGACAAGCCTAGGGGACCTGTTCGAGGTGCCTGACGATTGGTGGCTAGAGGCGGGCGCAGAAGGCTTCCGCGCGCCGTGCTCATCGTTCAACGCTGGGCCTCCAGAGCGCGAGGGCCTGCCCGCAGGGCGGAAGGTAGCTATTGCTGACATACGCCCACCGCGCCGGTCTAAGGGCACCTCGCTGCTCGTCCGTGAGCGCGCCGTTTCGATCCTTAGCGCGTTCGCAGCAGGCGCTGCCTTGCCGCCGGTGGTGATCTATTCGGTGCCTGAGGGGCCATTTGCCTACCGCATCGGCGAAGGGTTCCACCGCTTCCACCTGTCTATCGCGGCCGGCTTCACTCACGTTCCCGCTGCCGTCCTCGATTACTGGGAACCATGGATGACTGGGGACCCCATGCCGTGAACCGCACTGCTGCGTCAGCGCAGCTACTGCGTCAGTGGCATTGTTAGTTCCCGCAACGGCGCCTATCCGCCCTCTCCCGGCCGCCCATGGTAGGTCGCCGGTGGAGGATGCCAATGCACAGACCTGCTGCCGACCTTCCCGCCTTCGCTGCCGCCCTGCGTGCTCGGCTCCGGGCCTCCCAAGCGACTAGCCCGGCTTCCACGCCGGATCACTCAGCTGCCCCAGAGGCTACCGGCAGTCATCGCAGAGCGTAGCAGGAGCATAGGCGTCCCCCTGGGGCTGCCCGCGAAAGTAGCTCTGGGGAGGGCCTGCGCAGGGACCCCTGGGGGAGAGCGTGTGCCTGTCCTCACGTATGGGGGTTCGGATGAGCTACCCAAAAACGATCAAGTCTTCGGGTTCCGAATGGTCCGCTTCCCATCGCTCCCGCCGACGCCTAGGTTGTAATTGACGCCTAAGCCACTGGGGGGGGTGCCATTGGAATCGCCGGAAAAACCAATCATCACCTGCGCTCAGCCGCTCGCGGTATTTGGCGCGGATATGTTCGCTCTCGCTGAACAGTATCTAGATGCATTCTCAGCTCTTAAAGTGAAAGAAAATGTAACTAGGCTTCGTCCAGCATACTTTCTATTGAGCCACGCGACGGAGCTTGCGCTAAAGTCGTTCCTCGTCAATATGGGATACGACCATAACTCTATATTTAAGCTAAATCACAATATGAAGCGTATACACGTCGAGGCGACCAATAATGGACTCCTCGATGTTCCGCAGCTAAATTTGTTAATCGACCACCTCGCCGACATGAACGACGAGAACTCTCTGCGCTATCCCGCTTACCAGTTTATCAGTGTGCCGGATGCAGAAGAGTGCGCGGAAGTTTGCCGAACCCTTCTCGGCGCCATTGGACCCAGAATAAAGAGGGCCGGCTTTGTCGCGATGATGAAACTCCGCGCCCGTCACCCAGGATGCGACTTCTCTTGGGTTGGCCCGCCCCAGCCCTGAAAGCCTTCCTGCTCTCAGAGGCGCATTGAACAGGGTGGCGGCGGCAACGCCCCGGAAGGTCGTCAGAGGCGCTCCCGACTCGGTCGCGCTTCTCCGCATGATGCCGGGGCCTGGGGGCTGTGAGGGCGGGGTGCGCAAATGGGGTGCGCAGCGGGGTGCGCAGTCGCAACGTGGCCAAATCTAAAAGACTGAATTGCTTCTAAATCTACAGCGCGGAGGCCGTGGCGGAGAGGGAGGGATTCGAACCCTCGATACGGTTACCCGTATGCCGCATTTCGAGTGCGGTGCTTTCAACCACTCAGCCACCTCTCCTCAGGGCGTCGGACGGGCCGCCGCAGGGGCGGCCGCTGAGCGAGGCGCGGAACCTAGCCATGAGGCCCCTCGCGCGCAAGTGTCCAGTAGAGCCCGGGAGTCGACGCGGATCAGGCCGCGGCCGCGGCGCGGCGGCGGGCCTCGACCAGGCGGTCGATGTCGTCCGGATCGCCCGGCCGGCCGAGGTGGTAGCCCTGCAGCTGGTTGCAGCCGGCGCTGACCAGGGCGGCGTGCTGGCCGGCGGTCTCGACGCCCTCGGCGGTGACCTCGAGGTCGAGCGCCTGGGCGAGCTGGATCATCGCCCGCACCAGCTTCTCCACCTCGGGGTTGGAGAGGTTGTGCACGAACGAGCGGTCGATCTTGATCCGGTCGACCGGATAGAGGTGCAGATAGCTGAGCGACGAGTAGCCGGTGCCGAAGTCGTCGAGCGCCAGGGTGAAGCCCAGCTCGCGCAGGGTGCGCAGCAGGCTCTGGGTCTTGTCGTCGTCCTGCAGCAGGGCGCCTTCGGTGATCTCGATCTCGACCCGGTGCGGGTCGATGCCGGCCTCGGCCATGATCGAGCGCGCGCGCTCGAGGAAGTCGGGGCGGGCCAGCTCCACCGGCGAGACATTGACCGACAGGGTCAGGTCCGGCCAGCGGGCCGCGGCGGTGCGGCAGGCCTCGCGCATCACGAACTCGCCGATCTCGTGGATCAGGCCGCACTCCTCGGCCAGCGGGATGAACACCGCGGGCGAGACCATGCCGCGGCGCGGATGGTTCCAGCGGGCCAGGGCCTCGATGCTCTCCATCCGCCCCTCGGCGGAGAACCTGGGCTGGTAGTGGACCTGCAGCAGCTCGTCGGACAGCGCCTCGCGCAGTTCGACCTCCATCTGCTGGCGGAGCCTGGCCTTCTCGTCCATCTCCTCGCCGTAGATGGTGTAGCGGGCGCGGCCCTCCTCCTTGGCGCGGTAGAGCGCCAGGTCCGCCTGGCGGATGGCCTCGTCGGAATCGGTGAAGTCGTCGGCGACGATGGAGACGCCCACCGAGCAGGACAGCATGGCCTGGCCGCCGGCCAGCTCCAGCCGGTCGGACAGGGCGTTCACGATGCGCTCGGCCAGGATCTGGACGCCCTCGCGGCCTTCGGCGCTGGGGGCCACGATGGCGAACTCGTCGCCGCCCAGGCGGGCCACGGTGTCGGTCTTGCGGCAGCAGGCGGCCAGGCGCCGCGCGGCCTCGCGGATGAACTCGTCGCCGGCCTGGTGGCCGAGGGTGTCGTTGACCTGCTTGAAGCGGTCGAGGTCGATGCAGAAGACGCCGACCACCCCGCCAACGCGCGAGAGGTTGTTCATCGCCATCGACACGCGGTCGTGGAACAGGTCCCGGTTGGCGAGGCCGGTCATCGGGTCGTGCAGCGACAGGTGCTGGGCCTGGGCCTCGCTGGCCA
>JAQVDF010000153.1 GCA_028698405.1 Phenylobacterium sp.
GGCCGTCCCGCCGCACGCCCAACGGCCGCCTCGACCAGCGCCAGGGCCTCCTGCTGGGTGGGCCGCGAGGCGGGCGTCTCGGCCCAGACGATGTCGGGATGGGCGGCGAGCAGCGGGTCCTTGCGGGCGGCCGGATCGGCCTCGCCGCCCTCGAGCCAGCCGGCCTCGTCCACCGGGGCCAGGCCGATGGCGAAGTCGGCGTGCTCCTCCCAGGGGGCGTGGCGCAACGGCAGGGTCAGAGCTTCAGGCCGGCCTTGGGTCCGAGCCACGTCATCAGAGCATAGAGGACCATGGTCAGGACGCAGCCGGCGGCCAGCGCCGCCCAGAAAGGCGTTCCCCGCCGCAGCAGCGCCGGGATGAGCAGAAACATCGGCAGCGACGGAAGCACGTACCAGAAGGTCGCCTCCGAGTGCGCGGCGAGCCGTTCGGCCTGGCCGGTGTCGCGCCACAGCCAGATCATCCCGAGCACCGAGATCAGCGGCAACGAGGCGATCAGGCCGCCCAGGCCGGCGTTGCGGCGGGCGACCTCCGAGACCGCCGCCACGATCACGCCCGACAGCGCAGCCTTGAGGAACAGGTAGAGCATCCCCCGCCAATTAGCAGATCGGGCCGGCTTGCGCGCTGAGCGGCCGCTCTCTAGCGTCCGCGACGTTCGAGAATGAGGCGGAGCGCTCCATGGCGGTCGAGGCGGTGATCTGGGATTTCGGCGGGGTCTTCACCTCCTCGCCCTTCGAGGCCTTCGCCCGCTACGAGCAGGAGAAGGGGGCGCCCAAGGACATCATCCGCCGGGTCAACGCCACCAACCACCACGACAACGCCTGGGCGCTGTTCGAGCGCAACGAGATCGACGCGGCCCGCTTCGACGAACTGTTCCTGCAGGAATCCACCGCCATGGGCTTCCCGATCCCCGGGCGGGACGTGCTGCCGCTGCTGTCCGGCCAGGTGCGGCCGCGGATGGTCGAGGCGCTGAAGATCTGCAAGCAGCACTTCAAGGTCGGCTGCATCACCAACAACATGGCCTCCAGCCATTCGCCCGGCGACAGGGCGGCCAGCCGCTCGAGCTCGGCGTTCGGCGAGATCATGCCGCTGTTCGACGCCATCATCGAAAGCTCGAAGGCCGGCGTGAGGAAGCCCGACCCGAAGATCTACCTGATGATGTGCGAGCTGCTGTCGGTCGACCCGAAGGCCTGCGTCTACCTCGACGACCTGGGGGTCAACTGCAAGCCGGCCGCCCAGCTCGGGATGCGGGCGATCAAGGTGGTGGATGTCGACCAGACCCTGGCCGAACTGGCCGACGCGACCAGCCTGAGCTTTCCAGGCAGGGAGCCGGCGGGGGCATGACGCGACCGGCGAAGATCGGGGCTGCGGCGGCGCTGCAGGCGCTGCCCGAATGGCGCGCCGCCGAGGGCGGACGCGACGCCATCGCCCGGACCTTTCGCTTCGCCGATTTCAACGCCGCCTTCGGCTTCATGAGCCGCGCGGCGCTGATGGCCGAGAAGCTCGACCACCATCCCGAGTGGTTCAACGTCTACGACCGCGTCGAGGTCGTGCTGACTACCCATGACGCGGGCGGGGTCACCGAGCTCGACGTGAAGCTCGCACGTTTCATGGACGACTGCGCCAGGGAGCTATCCGCATGACCGGACGGGTCGCAGGCAAGAAGGTGTTCATCACGGGCGCGGCGGGGGGCTTGGGCTCGGCCATGGCGCGGGCGCTGGTCGCCGACGGCGCGGTGGTCAGCCTGGCCGACATCAACCATGTCGGGGTCCAGGACCTGGCCGCAGAGCTCAACACCGGCTTCGGCGAGGGCAGGGCTTTCGCCTTCCCGCTCGACGTCACCAAGGAGGACCAGTGGATCTACGCGCTGGAGGAGGCCGACGCGGCCATGGGCGGGATCTCGGTGCTGGTCAACAACGCCGGCATTAGCCGCGGCGGCGACATCGAGCAGCTCAGCCTGGACGACTGGCGGCTGGTGATGAGCGTCAACGTCGACTCGGTGTTCCTGGGGACCAAGCACGCCTTGCGCTACATGCGCCAGAACCAGCCGGGCTCGATCGTCAACGTCTCCTCGATCGCCGGCCTGATCGCGGCCCACAACAGCCCAGCCTACAACGCCTCCAAGGCGGCGGTCTGGCTGCTGTCCAAGGGCATCGCCCTGCACTGCGCCAAGCAGGGCCTCGACATTCGCTCCAACTCCATCCACCCGACCTTCATCGACACGCCGATCCTCGATCCGCTCCGCCAGCGGTTCGGCAAGCAAGAAGCCGAGGCCAAGCTCGCCCGGCAGATTCCGCTCGGCCGGATCGGCGAGCCGGCCGATGTCGCCAACCTCGTGGTCTACCTGGCCAGCGACGAGAGCCGCTTCATGACCGGCGCCGAGCTCAAGCTGGACGGCGGCATCAGCGCGATGTGAGGCCGGCCATGCTGCCCCTCGGCGCCAGCCCCTACGCGAGGACCGCGGAGTTCACCGACATGCGGCCGTCGAGATAGCCGGTGCGGACGACGCCCACGCCGCAGTTGGGGCAGAAGTGATGGCCGCCGTGCAGGTCGCGCAGGTGATAGACCGTCAGTCCCCTCCGGCGGGTCAGCATCCGCACCGCGCCGATATCCACCTTCCAGTGCAGGAAGCCGTGCCGGGCGCAGGTGGAGCAGTTGCAGTCGAGGAGTTCGCCGAGTTCGGCGTCCACCTCGAAGCGTACACGCTTGCAGTGACAGGAGAGCAGGTAGGGCCGCTTGCGCATGGGCGGGCTCCGGAGGCCGCGACGTCCCAGTCTACCGGAAGCGGCGGCGGCTTCGAAGCCGCGGCTAGTTCACCATCACCGTGCCGAGCAGCAGCCTGGCGCCGGGGCGGCCGAGGACGCGGTCGGTCTCGCGCTGCATCTCGCGGCTGACGGTGTCGGGGTTGGGCGGCGATCCCGGCGGCAGGCCGGTGGCGTAGGTCTGCAGCATCTGGGCCCAGGCGGCCCGCAGCCTCGGCAGCGAGGCCTGCGCCCGCTCGCGCAGCCTGGGGTCGGGAATGTCCAGCCCCGCCTCGACGGTGAGGATGCCCCGCCGGCCGTTCGCGTGCCTGACGGTGGCGTTCACCGCCGGGAGCTGCATGAAGGTCAGTCCGCCGACAGCCTTCTTCTCGCGGCTGGAGGCGGCCCGCGCAGCGCCCGGAGCGGCGAGGACGAGCGCGGCGGCGAGCAGGCTGCGACGGTGGGGCATGGGGCGATTTCGCCGCACCAGGGTTAGCGGTCTCTTTACGGCGTCGACTCACTGTCGAGGCTGCGATTCGCTCAAACGAGACGGGGAGCCCCTGTTGGGCCGCTTTGCGCCGACCAACCTCGACTTCGACGACAAGGTCATCCTCGTCACCGGCGGCACCGGCTCGTTCGGCCGCCGCTTCGTCGACGCCGTGCTGACCAGGGCCAAGCCCCGCAAGCTGATCGTCTACTCGCGCGACGAGCTCAAGCAGCACGAGATGCAGATCGACCTGGCCGAGCGCTACGGGCCGGACCGGCTGTCGGCCATGCGCTTCTTCCTGGGCGACGTGCGCGACCGCGAGCGGCTGACGCTGGCGCTGCGCGGGGTGGACATCGTAATCCACGCCGCGGCTCTGAAGCAGGTGCCGGCGGCCGAGTACAATCCCTCCGAGTGCATCCACACCAACGTGCTGGGCGCCGAGAACGTGGTCTGGGCCTGCCTGACCAACCGGGTGAAGCAGGTGGTGGCGCTGTCGACCGACAAGGCCTGCAACCCGGTCAACCTCTACGGGGCCACCAAGCTCGCCTCGGACAAGACCTTCGTGGCGGCCAACAACCTGTCGGGCGACATCGGCACCCGCTTCTCGGTGGTCCGCTACGGCAACGTGGTGGGCTCGCGCGGCTCGGTCGCGCCGCTGTTCCAGCGGCTGATCGCCAACGGGGCCAGGGAGCTGCCGATCACAGACCCGCGCATGACGCGGTTCTGGATCACCCTCGACCAGGGCGTCGACTTCGTCCTCTCGTCGCTGGAGATCATGCGCGGCGGCGAAATCTTCGTGCCCAAGATTCCGTCGATGAAGGTGACCGACCTGGCGGCGGCGCTGGCCCCCGACCTGCCGGTGAAGGTCATCGGCATTCGGCCCGGCGAAAAGCTGCACGAGATGATGATCAGCGTCGACGACGCGCGCACCACCCTCGACCTCGGCGACCGCTACGCCATCGAGCCTGCCTTCGCCGAATATGCGCGCGCCCCGTTCGCGGGCGGAGCCGGGCCCGTGCCGGAGGGCTTTTCCTACACCAGCGACAGCAACGCCGAGTGGCTGACCGACGGGGCGCTGCTGGCCATGCTGAGCGAGTCGCCCCCGCCCATGCGCCGCCGCCGGGCCACCGATCCGGAATGAGCCCGGCGCTGATCCCCTACGGCCGGCAGACCATCGAGGACGACGACATCGCCGCGGTCGCGGAGGCCCTGCGCGCGGACTTCCTGACCACCGGCCCCAGGGTCGAGGCGTTCGAGGCCGCTTTCGCCCAGACCGTGGGCGCGCGCCACGCGGTGGCCTGCGCCAACGGCACCGCGGCCCTGCACCTGGCCATGCTGGCGCTGGACGTGCAGCCGGGCGAGGTCTGCATCGCGCCCTCGATCACCTTCCTGGCCACCGCCAACTGCGCCCGTTTCGTGGGCGCGGAGGTGGTGTTCGCCGACGTCGATCCGCTAACCGGCCTGATGACCCCCGACACCCTGGCCGAGGCGCTGGAGCGGGCGGCTGGCCGGCGGGTGCGCGCCGTCCTGCCGGTGCATCTGCGCGGCGACGTGGCCGAGTTGCCGGCGCTGGCGGCGCTGGCCGAGCGGGCCGGCGCGGTGCTGGTCGAGGACGCTCCCCATGCGCTGGGCTCGACCATGCGGTTCGGCGAGACCTCGGCCGTGGTCGGCGACGGCCGCTGGGGCGCGATGGCCACCTTTTCCTTCCACCCGGTGAAGACCATCGCCACCGGCGAGGGCGGCATGGTGACCACCAACGATCCGCGCCTGGCCGAGCGCCTGCGAACCTTCCGCACCCACGGCATGGTGCGTCCGGCCGGCGGCGAGCCCTGGTGGTACGAGATGCCGGAGGTCGGCTTCAACTACCGGCTGCCAGACATCCTTTGTGCGCTGGGCCTGTCGCAGCTGGCCAAGCTGCCCCGCTTCGCCGCCCGCCGCCGCGCGCTGGCCGACCGCTACCTGCGACGGCTCGCGCCGCTGGCCCCGGTTGTCGTTCCCGCTTCGCGGCCGGCCTGGAGCGACCCGGTGCTGCACCTGATGACCGTGCTGATCGACTTCGAGGCCGCCGGCCGCAGCCGCCGGCAGGTGGTCGAGGCGCTGGCCGCCCGCGGCGTCGGCAGCCAGGTCCACTACATCCCGGTCCACCGCCAGCCCTACTACCGGGCGCGGTACGGCGAGCTCTCGCTGCCCGGCGTCGAGGCCTGGTACGCCCGCTGCCTCTCCCTGCCGCTGTTCCCGGGCCTCGCGGACGCGGATGTCGATCGGGTGGTGGACGCGCTCGCCGAGGCGGTGGGCTAGGGGCCCGCTACGCAGCCATTCCCGCCTGGCGGAACAGTTCGCCCACCTGGGCCATGCGCTCGGGCGAGCGGGCCAGCTCGGTGCGGGTCTCGTCCAGCCGGATCAGGCGCAACGCCTCGGCCTTGGCCCGGTCGGCCGCGGGGCCGAGGGGGGCGG
>JAQVDF010000154.1 GCA_028698405.1 Phenylobacterium sp.
AGGTCCCGGAAGCTGCGCCCGAGGCGGCCAAGCCCGTCCCGCCCGCGCCCGCTGCGGCGGACAAGGGCGGACAGCGGATCTTCGCCTCGCCGGTGGCCCGGCGGATCGCCGAGCAGAAGGGGATCGACCTCTCCGCCATCCACGGCTCGGGCCCGCACGGTCGGATCATCCGGGCCGACGTCGAGAAGGCGCAGCCGGGCGCGCGGCCCGCGCCGGCGCCCGCCGCTGCGCCTCGGGGCGAGACGCGGCCGGTCCTGTCGCTGCAGCAACAGGGCATTCCGGAAGGCAGCTACGACCTCATCCCGCTCGACGGGATGCGCAAGACGGTCGCCCGACGGATGACCGACAGCTTCCGCGACGTGCCGCACTTCCCGCTGAACATCGACCTGGAGATCGACCGGCTGCTGGAGGCGCGGGCGCGGATCAACGCCATGCTGGAGAAGGACGGCGTCAAGGTCAGCGTCAACGACATGATCATCAAGGCCGCGGCCATCGCGCTGAAGCGGGTGCCCGAGGCCAACGCCTCCTACTCGCCGGAAGGCATCGCCATGCACCACCACGCCGACATCGCCATGGCGGTGGCGGTGGAAGGCGGGCTGATCACGCCGATCATCCGCCGGGCCGAGGAGAAGGGGCTGGCCGAGATCGCCCGCGAGGCCAAGGATCTGGCCGAGCGCGCCCGGACCCGAAAGCTGAAGCCCGAGGAGTATCTGGGCGGCACCTTCTCGATCTCCAACCTGGGCATGTTCGGGATCAAGAGCTTCGGCTCGATCATCAACGAACCTCAGGGAGCCATCCTGTCGGTCGGCGCGGGCGAGAAGCGTCCGGCGGTGCGCGGGGACCAGCTGGCCATCGCTACGGTGATGAGCGTCACCCTGACCTGCGACCACAGGGTGGTGGACGGCGCCACCGGGGCCAAATGGCTGTCGACTTTCAAGCCGCTGATCGAAGACCCCGTGACGATGATCGTCTAGGCCGGAGCAGTCATGGCAACAGAGTTCGACGTCATCGTCATCGGCGCGGGCCCCGGCGGCTACGTGACCGCGATCCGCTCGGCCCAACTCGGCTTCAAGACCGCGATCGTCGAGCGCGAGGCGCTCGGCGGGGTATGCCTCAACTGGGGCTGCATCCCGACCAAGGCGCTGCTCAAGAGCGGCGAGGTCTATGAACAGCTTGGTCACCTGGGGGACTACGGCCTCTCCGCCGAGAACCGCAGCTTCGACTTCGCCGGCGTGATCGAGCGCTCGCGCAAGGTCGCCGCCCAGCTCAACTCCGGCGTCGGCTTCCTGATGAAGAAGCACAAGATCGAGGTGATCGAGGGCGAGGCGAAGCTGGAGAAGGGCGACCCGGCCCCCAAGGTGGCGGTGACGCTGAAGAAGGGCGGCTCGCGTACGGTCCAGGCGAAGCACGTCATTCTCGCCACCGGAGCCCGGGCCCGCACCATCCCTGCCGTCGGCCTGGAGCCTGACGGCGACCGTGTCTGGACCTACCGCGAGGCGATGGTCCCGAAGGCTTGCCCCAAGTCGCTGATCGTCGTCGGCTCGGGCGCGATCGGCATCGAATTCGCCAGCTTCTACAGGGCTTTGGGTGCGGATGTTACGGTGATCGAGGCGCTGCCCAGGGTGCTGCCCGTCGAGGACGAGGATGTCTCCAAGGCCGCCCAGAAGGCGTTCGAGAAGCGCGGCCTGAAGTTCCGCGTCGGCGCGACGGTCAAGAAGCTCGCCAAGGACAAGTCGGGCGTCTCCGTCGAACTCGAGGCCGGCGGCAAGACCGAGACCCTGAAGGCCGAGCGGGCCATCGTCGCGGTCGGCATCACCGGCAACGTCGAGAACCTGGGGCTCGAAGCTCTGGGCGTGCGGATCGAGAAGGGCCATGTGGTCACCGACGCCCACGGCGGCACGGGCGCGCCGGGGCTCTACGCCATCGGGGACGTCGCCGGCCCGCCCTGGCTGGCGCACAAGGCGAGCCACGAGGGCGTCCACTGCGTCGAGCACATCGCGGGCCTGCCCTCGTCCAACCTGACCGCGCCGATTCCCGGCTGCACCTACGCTCAGCCCCAGGTCGCCTCGGTGGGCCTGACCGAAGCCCAGGCGAAGGAGAAGGGGATGAAGGTCAAGGTCGGCCGCTTCCCATTCCGCGCCAACGGCAAGGCCATCGCCGCGGGCGAGACCGAGGGCTTCGTGAAGACCGTCTTCGACGAGGCGACGGGGGCGCTCGTCGGCGCGCACATGATTGGCGCCGAGGTGACCGAGATGATCCAGGGCTATGCGCTGGCCATCACCATGGAGGCCACCGAGGCCGAACTGCACGCCACCGTCTATCCGCACCCGACGATGAGCGAGGCCATGCACGAGGCCGCGCTCGACGCCTACGGCCGCGTCCTGCACATCTGACCGGCGGGGGCGGGGCCCTCAGGCGGCGCGGGTCCGCCCCTCGGCCTTGGCCATCCGCTCGATGGTCACGTAGTCGGTCTTGCCGGTGCCCAGCACCGGCAGCTCGGGCACCTTGATAATCTTGCGCGGCACTGCGATCTCCGGCGCGCCAATGGCCTGGGCATGGGCCAGCAGCGGGGCGGGGTCGGCGTCGCGCCGGTCGGTGACCAGCACCAGACGCTCGCCCTTCTTCGGGTCCGGCATGGCGATGACCGCGTGGCGGCAGTCGGGCCAGACGGCGACCGCCAAGTCCTCGGCCGCGGTCAGCGAGATCATCTCGCCGCCGACCTTGGCGAACCGTTTCACCCGCCCGAGGATGGTGATCCAGCCGTCGTCGGTGATCGAGACCACGTCGCCGGTGTCGTGCCAGCCGTCGGGCGGCGGCTCGACCGCCCCGTCGGGCCCGAGGTAGCCGGCCATCACGTTGGGGCCGCGGACCAGCAGCTTGCCGCCGCCGGGGATGCCTTCCACAGGTTCCAGCCTGGTCTCCATTCCGGGCAGGAGTCCACCGACCGTGCCGCGACGGTTGTCGGTGGGCTTGTTCACCGCGATCACCGGCGAAGCTTCGGTCGCGCCGTAGCCCTCCAGCAGCGGGATCGATCCGAACCGCTCGGTGATCAGGTTGTGGGTCTCGTCGCGGACCTTCTCGGCGCCGCACACGACGAACTCCAGCCCGGCCAGCTCGTCGCGCTCGGCGGCACGGGCGTACTGGTTCACGAAGGTGTCGGTGGCCAAGAGGATTGAGGCCTTGGAGTCCTTAACCAGCGGCGGGATCTGCTTCACGTGCAGGGGCGAGGGGTATTGGAAGGCTTTCATGCCGGTCAGGATCGGCAGCAGCACGCCGCCGGTCAGGCCGAAGCAGTGGAAGATCGGCAGCGGGTTGAACATCACCCAGGCCGGGTCGAGGTCGATGTGCGCCGCGATCTGCCGGACGTTGGCCACCAGATTGGCCTGGCTCAGCACCACCCCCTTGGGCGCGCCGAAGCTGCCGGAGGTGAACAGGATGACGCCCGGGTCCGAGGCCCGCGTCGGGGTGCGGAAGCGCTTGGGCAGGGCGCCGGCCGCGGCGGCGAACAGCTTGTCCGTCAGCCCCACCGTGTTGCGCACGTCCTCCAGATAGGTGACCGCGCAGATCGGCTCCAGGGCGTCGATGAGGTCGTGCAGCTTGCCCTGCTCGACGAAACGGTGGGAGGTCAGCACCCGCTTGACGCCCGCCAGCTCGCAGGCCGCCTTCAGGCTGCGGATCCCGGCCGTGAAGTTCAGCATGGTCGGCACGCGACCGAAGGCGTGCAGCGCGAAGAAGGTCACCACCCCGCCGGAGCTGGACGGCAGCATGACGCCGACTCGCTCGCCCTTCTCGGTCATCGCCGCGATCCTGCGGCCGAGCGCGAAGGCCGCGCGCAGCAAGCCCTGGTAGGTGAGGGGATTGCGTTCCTGGTCCTCCAGGATCGGCTTCTTGGCGCCGTAGGTGGCGGCGGCTTCCACGAGCGAGTCGAAAACCGGACGCTCGCTGTCCTTCGGGTCGAAGGGGGGCGACAACAGGACGTTCCTCCCGGCCGTTTCGGCCGTGCTTTGCGTTGTGGCGAGGGTATCGCCCGCGTGATGCGATGCAAAGAAGCGTTACAGACCGTGACGACCGGTCACGGCGCAAAGCTCCACCGTAAGCCTCTCGCGGGTTGCGCCAAGCCCCTGCAAAGACGATTTAAGGCCGCATGGCCGTCGTCATCGACACCGTGGGCCAGCCCAGGCCCCGACATCCCGAAAAGCAGAACCGGCCGGACAGCCCGCTGCTTCGAAAGCCCGAGTGGCTGCGCGTGCGCGCCCCCGGCGCGCCGGGCTACTCCGCCACCCGCGACATCGTCCGCTCGAACGGTCTGACGACGGTCTGCGAGGAGGCGGCCTGCCCCAACATCGGCGAGTGCTGGAGTCAGAACCACGCCACCTTCATGATCATGGGGGAGATCTGCACGCGGGCCTGCGCCTTCTGCAACGTGGCGACCGGCAAGCCCGGCCCGCTCGACCCCAGCGAGCCCGAGCGGGTGGCCGAGGCGGTTCGCAAGATGGGCCTGAAGCACGTGGTGGTCACCTCGGTGGATCGCGACGACCTGGCCGACGGCGGGGCAGCCCATTTCGCCGCCGTGGTGCGCGCGATCCGCGCCGCCTCGCCCCCGACCACCGTCGAGATCCTCACGCCCGACTTCCACCGCAAGCCCGGCGCGGCCGAGGTGGTGATCGAATCGCGACCGGACGTGTTCAATCACAACCTGGAGACCGTGCCGCGGCTCTACCTCTCGATCCGGCCCGGCGCGCGCTATTACCACTCGCTGCGGCTGCTGGAGCGGGTGAAGGAGCAGGACCCGGTCCAGTTCACCAAGTCGGGCCTGATGGTCGGCCTTGGGGAGACCAAGGAAGAGGTGATGCAGGTGATGGACGACATGCGCTCGGCGGGCGTCGACTTCATCACCATCGGCCAGTATCTGCAGCCGACCCGCAAACACGCGCCGATCGACCGCTTCTGGCATCCGGACGAGTTCAAGGCGCTGGAGGAGATCGCCAGGGCCAAGGGCTTCCTGATGGTTTCGGCCAGCCCGCTGACCCGCTCCTCGCACCACGCCGGCGAGGACTTCGCCCGGCTGCAGGCGGCGCGCCGGGCCAAGGAAGCCGCTGCTTGAAGCCGCTGCGCCACGACCTCGTCAGGGTGCTGCCCTACGAACCGGACCAGCTGTTCCGGCTGGTTGGGGACGTGGCCGCCTATCCGGAGTTCGTGCCCTGGATCAAGTCGATGCGGACCTGGAACGCGCGCGAGACCGCGCCGGGGATCGATTCGGTCGACGCCGAGGCGGCCGTCGGCTTCAAGTTCCTCAACGAGCGGTTCTCCACCCGGGTGCGGCGCGATTCCACGCTGAAGCGAATCGACGTGATCCTGATCTCGGGCCCGTTCCACACCCTGGTGAACAACTGGGCCTTCCACCCGGACCCCGGCGGGACCCGTGTCGAGTTCCACATCGAGTTCGCCTTCAAGTCGAGGATCCTCGAAGCCCTGCTGGCGGCCAACTTCCACCACGCGGTGGACCGCCTGATGCGCTGTTTCGAGGAACGCTCCCGCAAGCTCTACGGCCCCGACGCCCAGGCCGCGCAGTAGTCGCCGCCGCAGGGTGACAGGCAGGCCTTCGGCCAGCCAGTCACCGAGGGCGAGTGGTGACTGGTTGCGCGGAGCGCTACCT
>JAQVDF010000155.1 GCA_028698405.1 Phenylobacterium sp.
GGCGGCGAGCCGCGCCCCGCCATCAGCGCATCCGCAAATCCCAGCTGATCCGTCCGCTTCACCGCCATCGACGCACTCCTGATCCAACACCAGGGAATCACGTCCAGCAGGTTTCGCAACACTCCCATGAGTGGGAGAGGAGGAGGTGTGGGCTAGGCTAGGCGTCCTGCCCCATCGCCTCCGCCATCCACGCCGGCGTCTCCGCCCGGGCGGGGCGGCCGTCGACGGTGAGGTCGGCGCCGAGGGCGCGGTCGAGGCGCAGCAGGGCGATGGCGCGGCCCTCGGCGCCGGAGCGGACCTCGCCGGCGCGCAGCTCGCCCGCCAGCACCTCGGTCCCCGGCGCGGGGGCGGGGCCGTCGAAGACGAGCGGCAGCATGCGCGACTTGATCTGGCCGCGCCGCTTCATCCGCGAGGTGGTCTCCTGGCCGACGAAGCACCCCTTCTTGAAGTCGATCCCGCCGAGCAGGTCGAAGTTGGCCTCGATGGGATAGGTGGTCTCCGAACCCCAGTCGGCGGGGCCGGGCACGCCGAGCGCCAGGCGGTGGGCTTCGTAGTCGGCCTCGCCCGCATTGGGCGCCTCGAGTTCGCCGTAGGCGCGCCAGCCGAGCGCGGGAAGCTTCGGGTCCAGCCGCCAGCCGGCCGGCGCCTCGCCCTCGCCGGGGAAGCGCACCAGCACCGGCGTCGGATCGGGGGCGATCTCCACCTTGGCCCTCAGGCGGTAGATGGCGAGGCGCTGGACGATGGCGTCGCGATGCGCCGCCTCCACGTCCAGCCAGCAGCCGTCCTCACGGCCGATGACGAACATGTCCCAGAGCAGCCGGCCCTGCGGTGTCAGCAACGCGCCGAACCTGAGGCCGTCGGGCGCCAGAGTTTCGACATCCTGGGTGAGCAGTCCTTGCAGGAAGTGCCGCCAGTCGGGGCCGGAGACGGCGATCAGAGCCCGGCTGGCCAGGACCGCGACGAGGGGATTGTTCGCCATGGCCCGAGACTTAAGCGCGGAGTCGGTGGAGCGCCAGCCGAGCCCATCCTATAGAAGCCCCATGGCGCGCGGCTCGTTTCCGATTCTGTTCATCACCGCCACGCGTATCGGCGATGCGGTCCTCTCCTCGGGCCTGATCAAGAAGCTGCTCGACGAGATCCCCCATGCTCGGTTCACCATCGTGGCCGGGCCGGACGCCGCGCCGCTGTTCGCCGACGTGCCGCACCTGGAGCGGATCATCGTCCTCGACAAGACGCCGGGCGGCGGCCACTGGCTGAGCCTGTGGAGCCAGGTGCGCCACCGCAAGTGGGGCCTGGTCGTCGACCTGCGCGGCTCGGCCATCAACCGCTTCCTGTCGACCCGGCGGCGCGCGGTGCACCGCAAGCACTCCGGCCCGCCGGTCCACAAGGTGATCGAGGCCGCCCGGGTGCTGAAGCTGGAGGACGACCCGCCCGCCCCGTACCTGTTCACTTCGGCCGAGACCGAGGCGCGGGCCGAGGAGCTGACGGCCGGGCAGGGCCCGATCCTGGCGCTGGCGCCGGCCGCCAACTGGGTCGGCAAGACCTGGCCCATCGAGCGCTTCGCCCAGGCGGCCATCCAGCTGCTCGGCAAGGGCGGGCCGATGGAGGGCGGCCGGCTGATGATCCTCGGCGGGCGGGCGGACCAGCAGATCGTTGCATCGCTGCGCCACGTGGTGCTGAAGTCGCGGTTCATCGACCTGGTGGGCAAGGTGGACGTGCTGACCGCCTACGCCTGCCTCAAGCGGGCCCGGCTGTTCATCGGCAACGACTCCGGCCTGATGCACATGGCCGCCGCCGCCGGGGCCCCGACGCTGGGCCTGTTCGGGCCCTCCGACGAGCAGCTCTACGGCCCGTGGGGCGAGCATGCGCGGGCGGTGCGCGGGGTGCGCACGCTGGAGGAAATCCGCCGCGTCGATCCTGGCCTCAACCAAAAGATCTGCCACATGATGGACCTGGGCGTGCGCACGGTGACCCTCGCCGCCCGCGAACTGCTCGAGGCCACGGAGCCGGAACTTGCCTGAGACCTTCGACCTGATCGTCCGCGGGGGCGAGGTGGTGAACCACGCCGGCCGCGGCCTCGCCGACGTCGGCGTGCGTGGCGGCAAGATCGCCGCCGTCGGCGACCTGTCGCAGGCCTCCGCCGGCGAGGTGTTCGACGCCAAGGGCCTGACCGTCCTGCCCGGGGTGATCGACACCCAGGTCCACTTCCGCGAGCCCGGCATGGAGTGGAAGGAGGACCTGGAGACCGGCAGCCGCGCGGCCGTGCTGGGCGGGGTGGTGGCGGTGTTCGAGATGCCGAACACCGAGCCCAACACCACCGATCCCACGACGCTGGAGGACAAGCTCGCCCGCGCCAGGGGGCGCATGCACTGCGACCACGCCTTCTATATCGGCGGCACCCACGAGAATGCGGCCTTCCTGGGCGAGCTGGAGCGGCTGCCCGGCTGCTGCGGGATCAAGGTGTTCATGGGCGCCTCGACCGGCACCCTGCTGGTGCAGGACGACGCCGGGATCGAGGACGTGCTGCGACACGTGAGCCGCCGCGCCGCCTTCCACTCCGAGGACGAGTACCGCCTGGCCGAGCGTCGCCCCCTGGCCCGCACCGGCGACTGGACCAGCCACTACGAGGTGCGCGACGCCCAGTCGGCGATCCAGTCCACCGAGCGGCTGGTGCGCATCGCCAAGGGGCTGGGCAAGCGGATCCACGTGCTGCACGTGACCACCCGCGAAGAGATCGCCATCCTGGCCGCCCACAAGGACGTCGCCAGCGTCGAGGTCACGCCGCAGCACCTTACGCTGGCCGGCCCCGAGGCCTACGAGCGGCTGCACGGCTTCGCCCAGATGAACCCGCCGATCCGCGGCCCCGAGCACCGCGAGGGGCTGTGGGACGGGATCGCCAACGGAGTCGCCGATGTGATCGGCTCCGACCACGCCCCCCATACCCGCGAGGAGAAGGCCAGGCCTTATCCGGCCTCGCCCTCGGGCATGCCGGGCGTGCAGACGCTGGTGCCGGTGATGCTGACCCACGTGGCCGAGGGCCGGCTCAGCCTCGAGCGGTTCGTGGACCTGACCAGCCACGGCGCCAACCGCATCTTTGGTCTGGCCGACAAGGGACGCCTGGCGGTCGGCTTCGACGCGGACCTGACCATCGTCGACCTGAAGGCGCGGCGGACCATCTCCCACGAGGCCATGGCCACCCGCGTCGGCTGGACGCCCTTCGACGGCTTCGAAGCCAAGGGCTGGCCGATGGCCACCGTCATCCGCGGCCGCATCGTCATGCGCGACGACGAGGTCGTGGCGCCACACCAGGGCGAGCCCATCCGCTTCCTGGAGACGCTGGCGAGCTAGCGGGCGGCTCCCCTCTCCTCGATCATCTCCCCCGCACTTCGTGTCGGGGGCGAGGGGGAGCTCGCAGGGGGGGCAAGCTCGGCTGCGAGGGATCGACGAACCTGGTTCCAGCCGCTAACCCAGAGGCGATGGACGCCGAGCTTCGCATCGCCACCGCACCGTTCCGCGATCCGCGCTACGCGCCCCGCCGGCTGGAGGTGGACCGCCGCCCCGGCGGCGAGATCGTGCTCGCCAACCCGACGCCGTTCGATGCGACCTTCCAGACGCCGATCGAGCCGCTGGCGCACTGGGCGCGAGAGGCGCCCGGCCGCACCTGGCTGGCCGAGCGGTCGGGGGAGGGCTGGCGCACGGTGAGCTTTTCCGAGGCGCACGAGCGGGTGGCGGCCCTGGCCGGCGGCCTGCGCGGGCTGGGCGTGATCGGCAAGGGCCCGATGCTGATCCTGGCGCGCAAAGGGATCGACCACGCGCTGATCAAGTACGCGGCGATGAGCCAGGCGCTGCCGGCCGCGCCCGTCTCGCCGCAGTATGGGCTGCCCGGGGCGGACCTCTCGCGGCTCGCGCATGCGGTGCAGGTGCTGAAGCCGGCGCTGGTCTACACCGAGGACGCGGCCCTGTTCGGCGAGGCGCTGACCGCCGATTTCCTGCAGGGCCTGCCGGTGATCGCGGCGAAGAACGCCCGCCCAGGCGACATCTCGCTTGAGAATCTCGCGCGCGCCGCGCCTGCCGCTCCGACGGCACGGCCGGACGACCACGCCAAATACCTGCTGACCTCCGGCTCCACGGGCCTGCCCAAGGCGGTGATCATCACCCAGCGCAGCCTGGCGCTGAATTCGGCCCAGATCGCCGCCTGCTACGACGATCCCGAGCCGCCGGTGATGGTCAACTCGGCCCCCTGGAGCCACAGCCTGGGGGCCAATTCGATCCTGCACATGGGTCTGCACCGCGGCGGCAGCCTCTACATCGACGCCGGCCAGCCGGTGGCCGGGCGTTTCGCCGAGACGGTGCGCAACCTGCGTGAGGTGGCGACCACCTACTGCAACATGGTGCCGGCCGGCTGGATGCTGCTGGTCGAGGAGCTTGAGAAGGACGAGGCGCTGGCCCGCACCTTCTTCTCGCGTGTGCGGGTGCTGCAGTACGGCGGCGCCGCGCTCGGCCAGGACGTCTCCGACCGCATCCAGGCGGTGGCGGTGCGCACCGTGGGCGAAAAGATCAGCTTCGCCAGCGGCTACGGCGCGACCGAGACCGGCCCCACCGCCTGCAACGTCCACTGGCCGAACGAGACCATGGGCCTGATCGGCCTGCCGGTTCCCGGCACGGCGGTGAAGCTCTCGCCGGTGGCCGGCAAGCTCGAATTCCGGGTGAAGGGCCCGCAGGTCGCCCAGGGCTACCTCGGCCGCGAGGACCTCAAGGGCGAGATCTTCGACGAGGAGGGCTTCTACCGGCTGGGCGACGCCGCCCGCTTCGTCGATCCGGACGACCCGCTGAAGGGCCTCGTCTTCGACGGCCGGATCTCCGAGAACTTCAAGCTGGCCAGCGGCACCTTCGTGGCGGCGGGCGATCTGCGCATCGCAGCCGTGAGCGCCATCGGCGGGGCGGTGACCGACGCGGTGGTATGCGGTGAGGGCCGGGCCGGCGTCGGCCTGCTGCTGTACCCCAACCCGACGATGGACCGGGAGAGCATCGTCGCCGCGGCGCGCGAAGGCCTGGCCCGCTATAACGCCACGGCAAAGGGCGGCTCGAAGGTGACCCGCGCCCTGGTGCTCGCCACGCCGCCCGACGCCCGCGCCGGCGAGATCACCGACAAGGGCTACATCGCCCAGGCGCTCGCCCGCCGGCTCCGCTCGGCGGACGTCGAGCGCCTCTTCCTCGACCCTGCTCCTCCAGATGTGATGGTGTTCTGAACATGAACGGCGCCGACGCCCTGATCGAAACCCTCCTCGTCAACGAGGTGACCGCCTGCTTCGCCAACCCCGGGACGAGCGAGATGCAGTTCGTCAGCGCGTTGGACCGGCAGCCGAACATGCGCCCGGTGCTGTGCCTGTTCGAAGGCGTGGCCACCGGCGCCGCCGACGGCTTCGGCCGCATCGCCGAGCGGCCGGCCTGCACCCTGCTGCACCTGGGCCCCGGCTACGGCAACGGCCTGGCCAACCTGCACAACGCGCGGCGCGCCTTCACCCCGGTCGTCAACGTGATCGGCGACCATGCGACCTACCCCCGGCGGTACGCCGCGCCGTTGAACTCGGACATTCCGGGCATCGCCGGCCCCAACTCCATCTGGCTGAAGAGCGCCGACAGTCCCGACGCGGTG
>JAQVDF010000156.1 GCA_028698405.1 Phenylobacterium sp.
GCGCGCTTCGGCGGCCAGACCCTCGCGCCCGCCGCGTTCCAGGGCCGCGACCAGCGCCGGCCCGCCGGCCGTGCCCAGCCAGATGAACAGCACGTCGATGGTGCGGCTCGCGAGGCTGTAGCCCGCGTGGTAGAGGCCGACTGCCGCCTCGTCCAGGAAGGCGGCCAGCATGAAGCGGTCGGTGCTGGTCAGCACCAGCGTCAGGATCAGGGAGGCGGCCACCGGGATCCCGTAGCCGGCGTAGCGGCGCGCCCGGGCCGGCTGGAACCGCCCCCCGCTGGCGGTTGCGATTTCCTGCGGGACGGCCCAGACCACAGACAGGGCGGCGGCGACGCCGAAGCCGATCAGCGGCGAGGCCCCGCCCAGGCCCGCCATGGCGCAGACCGCGCCGATGGCGAAGCCGCCGAGAATCTGGATCAGGTCGATGGCGGCTGCGCCGCGCACGTCGCCGACCGCCCGGCGCCGCTCCTGGGCGAGCTTGGCCATCGTCCTCGGCAGGATGGCGCCGAGCCCGGCCAGCACCGCCAGCTTCAGGGGCCCGCTCAGCGGCCAGACGAGCAGCGCAAGGGCGGCCAGCGGCAGGGCTCCGAGCAGCAGGACCAGCCAGGTGCGCTGCACGGTGGCCGCGTGGTCGGCGCCCGAGCCCCTGTCCAGTTCGGCCACCTGGAAGCGGGCCAGCGCCGCCTCGTTCCAGGTGAAGACCGCCGTGTGCAGCAGGCTCATCACCGCGAAGCCGAGCGCGTAGTGTCCGAACTCGGCGGGAGTCAGCAGTCGGGTGAAGACGACCAGCGTCAGCAGCCCCACCACCCCCTGGGCGATGTTGACCGGCAGGTAGCCGAGGACGCCGCGCCAGAACATCCGGCTAGCGCACGTTCGACCTGTCCCCGAGCAGGCAGGGGATGGTCATCAGCAGGATGTAGAGGTCGAGCCAGAAGGACTGGCGCTCGATGTAGGCGACGTCCAGCGCCACCCGGCGACGCACCTCCTCGGGCGTGTTGACCGGCCCGCGCGAGCCATTGATGGCGGCCCAGCCCGTGATCCCGGGCTTCATCCGGTGGCGATGGGCGTATTCGGCCACCAGCCGGGCGGACTCCACGTCGCCGGTGCGCATGCCCACGGCATGGGGCCGCGGCCCGACCAGCGACATCTCACCGGCCAGCACGTTGAACAGCTGGGGCAGCTCGTCGAGGCTGGTGCGGCGGATGAAGCGGCCCACCCGGGTTACCCGGTCGTCGTCCGCGGTCACCTGCCTGGTCGCGTCGGCGTCGGCCGCATCGTGGCGCATGGAGCGGAACTTCCAGACCACGATCTCCTCGTTGTTGAAGCCGTGGCGGCGCTGGCGGAACATCACCGGGCCGGGGCTGTCCAGGCGGATGGCGAGAGCGACCAGCAGCATGATCGGCGCGGCCAGCACCAGGGCGATGGAGCCGATCACCAGATCCTGCGTGCGTTTTGAGAAGGCTCGCCAGGCGTCGCGCGGCATGCCGGAGATGGTGGCCAGCGGCACGTCCGCCAGCCGCTCGAATTCGGCCGCTTCGCCCGAGGTGTCGCCGCCTTCCACCAGCAGGACGATTTCGTTGGGCAGCAGACGCAGCCGGGCCATCAGCTGGCGCACCCGCTGGCGCGCGTTCTGCGGCACGCAGATCACGATGCGGTCGACGTAGGGCATGATCCGGTGGCCGATCATCGCCCGGGTGTCGCCCAGCACCCGCACGCCGCGGACGTCGTGCGGCGCGCGGCCGACGCGGTCGTCGAAGACGCCGAGGACGTTGGCGTCGCGGCTCCTCAGGAGGGCGGCGATCAGGCGATCAGCGGCCGGCGTCGCGCCGACCACCACGATGTTGGGCGTCAGCCGTCCGTTCTTGCGCGAGCGCTGGATCATCGACCACCAGACCACGTGCAGCCCGCCCAGCACCGGCAGGGTGGAGGCGGTCCAGGCGACGGCCACGCGGCCGGCCTCGGGCGCGGACATGAAGGGCGCGACGGCGAGCAGGGCGAGGGCGGCGCCGAGGGCGAGGCCGACGCCCACGCGCGCCAGGTGCAGCATGAGGCTTTCGCGGCGACCGAACTCGTAAGCCTTGAAGACGCCGAGGCCTGCGACGCCGGCGAGCGCCAAGGTCCCGAACGCCAGCAGCGACGGGGTCGGCTGCCAGTTCATGGCGACCGCCAGCGTGAGCAGCACGACGACCAGGGCGTCCAGCCCCTGGAAGGCGGCGGCGACGGCGCGGCCCTGCAGGCGCAGGCGGCTGGGCGCGAGCCGGGCAGGGCGGGACGGGCCCCGGCGTTCTACGGCCGTAGGTGGCGCGGCCTCGCCCTTGGCGGCCTTGCGGGGCGCGAGGACAGTGACGGACATGGACCCAGGATCACGCGACTTCTTCGACGGTTTGTCACGATCCTGATGCTGCGGCGTGAGGTTCCCGTTAACGGCCGCCCGATTCGCGTGGCCGGGTCGACCGCCGCAGCGCTAGAAGACCTCGTGGGCCCGGTCGCCGGCGAGGGCGGCGTAGATCGCCGCCGGCGGGCAGAGGATGATCGCCATGCCCAGCGCGCCGATCCCCGACATCACCACCGCGTAGGTGACGGTCAGGACGTTGAAATAGGCGCCGATCGAACTCATGTCGGCGGCCATCACCGCCTCCATCGGGCTGGCCGAGCCGCTGACGACCGCGCCGACGCCCAGGAAGATGGCCAGCCCCAGCATGGCGACCAGCAGGTAGAGGGCGAAGGCGACGAAGTAGGTGAGGAAGATCTTCACCGACCTGCCGCGGGTCAGCGCCCAGGAACCGAACACGTCCACCCGGCCCCTGGCCATGGTCATCGGCACGGCCAGCGAAAACCGCGTCCACAGCCAAAGCAGCCCCAGCAGCACCACCGGGACCAGGACGACGGCCATCGAGGCGGCCGCGGCCGTTCCGCCTCCGCCGCCGGTCGCTCCGATCACGACGCCCAGCAACAGCCCCATCACCAGACTGGAGCCGATGTAGGCGCAGGCCAGGATGAGGCCGATGGCCGCCATGACCAGCAGCACGCGCGCCTCCTCCGCGCCGAGGCGGACATAGCCCATGGCGGCCTCGTCCGGCCGCTGCACCGCGCGGGTGGCGGCGGCGGCCGTCACCGCGGAAAAGCCCAGCCAGAGGAGCAGCATCAGGCCGTAGGCCGGCAGCAGTTGGTTGATCAGCTCGAGCGTGGCTGTGGGATCCTGCGCCGCGGCCTCGCCGGGGGTGGTCTGCAGCGCCATCATGGCGGGTCCGCCCACCCCGACCAGCACCATCACGGCGGTCAGGTTGAAGATCAGGTTCAGGACCGCCCAGACCGCGACGGCGCGCGGCCGTTCCCGGGTCAGCCGGAAGCCGACGAGCGCCGCCTCACCGATCGAGAAGTCCCGCATCCGCACGCCCTTGTTCGCTCCGGAGGGGGAGTTCCTGCCTGCGCCTCCGTCGAAGTCAAGTTGACGTTGCGGTTACGTAGTTTGCCGGAATGGAACGCCAATGATCGCGCAGCGATATTGTCCGCGCGCCGGGCGGCGGCGCAAAGGACTACGGCATGTCGCTCCTCAGGCTATTCTTCCACGCCCCGGGCAACTTCCTCGCCGACATGCTCGGCACGACCGACGAGCATGAGCGCGGTCTGCTGCGCGTGGTCGTGAACGCCGTGCTGTGGATCACGCTCGTCGCCGTCGGCTTCATGGCTGCCGTGGCCTACTGAAGATTCGCCCGCCATCCGATCCGCTCATTCGTCGGCTCTCCCGGCGCTCCCCGAAAAGCTGCGCCGCCTGCTCCGGGGCCGGCTGCTCACCGCTGGCGTAGCACCGTGAACCCGTGCTTGCGGAACACGGTGGCGGCCTCCGGACCGGTCAGGAAGGCCAGGAAGGCGGCGGCGTCGGGGTTTCGGGACTGGGCGGTCAGCGCCGCCGGGTAGACGATCTTCGGGTGCGAGCTCTCCGGGAACAGGCCGACGATGCGCACCCGGGGCTCGGCCCTGGCGTCGGTGTCGTAGACGATCCCCAACGGCGCCTCGCCCCGGGCGACGTAGTGCAGAGCCACGCGCACGTTCTCCGCCGGCGCAAGCCGCTTCTCCACCTGCGCCCAGACGCCCAGGCTGGTCAGCGCGGCCCTCGCGTAGCGGCCGGCCGGAACCTCGGGCGCGGCGACGGCCAGCCGGCCCGAGCCCAGCGCGCGGGCCAGCGGCATCCCGGGGCCGACGGTCAGCCGCGTCTTGGAACTCGCAGGTGCGATCAGCGCCAGCCGGTTGCCCACGAGATCCCGCCGGGTGGCCGGCGCGATCAGCCGGCGATTTTCGAGATGGTCCATCCAGTCGCTGTCGGCCGAGACGAAGACGTCGGCCGGCGCGCCCTGTTCGATCTGCCGGGCGATGGCCGAGGAGCCGGCGTAGGAGAAGCGCACCCTGGCGCCTCCTCGTACTTCGAACTCGCGCCCCACTTCGTCCAGCACGTCCTTGAGCGAGGCGGCGGCGAAGACGGTGACGGACGCGGCCTGGGCGGCGTTCGCCGCGAACAGCACGAGGGACAGGACGAGGATGCGCAGGATGGTCGGCATGAGGCGGTCGCGCTCCCGATCCTCGCAGCAGGCGCCTTTGGCGGTGACGGAGGGATTCGAACCCTCGGTACGGCTTTACACCGTACAACGGTTTAGCAAACCGCCGCCTTCAGCCACTCGGCCACGTCACCCGGTCCAAAGGACGCCCTCCATAGCCCAAGCCGGGTCGCCGGAGCAACGGCTCTCGCGCGGCCTTGTCCATCCCGGGCGCCGGGGGCGGGTTGGGCCCTTGGGCGGGGGGCCCGGAGCGGGCTAGCGTGGCGGCGAGAAGGAGGAACCCCATGAAGGCCTACGTGCTGACCGAGACCGGCCCGAAGCTCACCGAGGCCGCGCCGCCGAAGCCGGGCCCCGCGGAGGTGCTGGTCCGCGTGCGGGCGGCGGCGCTGAACCGGGTCGACCTGGCGATGACGCGCGGTCACGTGCATGGGCGGGCCGGCGGCGTCGGCGCGGTGCTGGGGCTCGAGTGGGCAGGCGAGGTGGTCGAAGCGGGGCCCGAGGCGCAGGGGTTCGGCGTCGGCCAGCGCGTGATGGGTTCGGGGGCGGGGGCGTTCGCCGAGTATGCCGTGGCCGACGCCGGCGCGGTCTGGGCGATCCCCGACGCCGACATGAGCTTCGAGGCCGCCGCGGCGCTGCCGGTGGCGCTGCGCACCATGCACGACGCCGTGGTGACCAACGGGGCGCTGCAGCCCGGCCAGGCTGTGCTGATCAACGGCGCCAGTTCCGGCGTGGGACTGATGGGGATGCAGATCGCCAAGGCGATGGGCGCCGCCTTCGTCGCCGGCTCCTCCACCAATCCGGGTCGCCGGGAAAGGCTCGGCGAATTCGGAGCGGACCTGGCGGTCGACCCCAACGACGCCGGCTGGGTCGACCAGGTGCTGCAGGCGACGGAGAAACGCGGCGTCGATCTCGTGGTCGACCAGGTTTCGGGGCCCGGGTTCCGGCAAGTGATGCAGGCGACGCGGATCGGCGGGCGGATCGTCAACGTCGGCAGGCTCGGCGGCGACAGGGCCGAGTTCGACTTCGACCTGCACGCCCTGCGGCGGCTGACCTATGTGGGCGTGACCTTCCGCACACGCTCACGGGCCGAAGTGCGCGAGG
>JAQVDF010000157.1 GCA_028698405.1 Phenylobacterium sp.
GTCGCCGAAACGCCGCCGGTGGGCACGGCCGGCGGCGCGAGCGATGCGGCCGCCCCGGCGCCCGCGCCCGCCGGACAGTAGGCCGTCAAACCGCCACCATGGCGCCGGTGGCGATCGCGGTGGCGACCGCGAGCAGCGGCGTCAGAGCCAGGGCGATGTTCATCAGGCCGATCACGGGGAAGGAAGTATTCGTCATCTGGATCTCTCCGCTTTTCTGGTGAGGCGCGGTGTCGCGTCTGTCTGATCTGCGTTGTAGTTCGACAGGACGATGAATACCCGTTAAGTCTCGTTCATGACCTCGATTTCACAAGATGAATACGCTGTAATGCGGTCGGGGTCCGCGCGGTCGCCGTGATCCGTCCGCAGGACCTTCTCTGCCCCAGGCCCGAGGGGCTCTACTGTGCGCCCGGCGACTTCTACATCGATCCGGTGCGGCCGGTGGCCCGCGCGGTGATCACCCACGGCCACTCCGACCATGCTCGCGCCGGGCACGGGGCGGTGCTCGCCACCCCCGAGACCCTGGCCATCATGGCCGAACGCTATGGCGCGGATTTCGCCCAGGCGCGTCAGGCGGCGGCCTACGGCGAGACGGTGGCGCGCGATGCGGTGGAGGTGACGCTGGTCCCGGCCGGCCACGTGCTGGGCTCGGCCCAGGCGGTGGTGCGCTGGCGCGGCCTGACCATGGTGGTTTCGGGCGACTACAAGCGGCGGCGCGACCCCACCTGCGCGCCGTTCGAGCCGGTCCCCTGCGACGTCTTCATCTCCGAGGCGACCTTCGGCCTGCCGGTGTTCCGCCACCCGGACGCGGCCGAGGAGATCCGCCGGCTGCTGCGCTCGGTGCGCCAGTTCCCCGAGCGCAGCCACATCGTCGGCGCTTACGCCCTCGGCAAGGCCCAGCGGATCATCGCCCTGCTGCGCGAGGCCGGCTGGGAGGCGCCCATCTTCGTCCACGGCGCGCTGGAGCGGCTGAACCGCCTCTATGCCGAGCACGGGGTGGAACTCGGGCCGCTGGCCCCGGCCACCTCGGCGGGCAAGGGCGCCGATTTCGCCGGCCAGATCATCATCGCCCCGCCTAGCGCCCTGGCCGACCGCTGGAGCCGCCGCTTCCCCGACCCGGTCGCCGCCTTCGCCTCGGGCTGGATGCGGGTGCGCGCCAGGGCCCGCCAGCGCGGCGTCGAGCTGCCGCTGGTGATCTCCGACCACGCCGACTGGGACGAGCTGACCGCCACCGTCGACGAGATCCGCCCCGGCGAGCTGTGGATCACCCACGGCCGCGAGGAGGCCCTGGCCCGCTGGGCCGAGCTGCACGGCGTCGAGGCCCGCGCCCTGGCGCTGGTCGGCTACGAGGAAGAGGACGACGACTGACGCCGCCGTCGACGAAGGTCAGGCGCGGGGAGGCCCGCCGGGGTTAGTCTCGGGCAAGCCAGGAGGCCCGCCATGGACGATGCGCTCTCCCACCTCGCCGACGAGCCGCTGAACCAGCCGCCGCCGCTGGAGCCCTACAACCTCTTCAATTCCGACCGGGCGCTGGTCGAAGCCGTGGAGCGCGAGGGCGCGGCCTGGGCCGTCGACGATCTTGCCGCCTACGGCGCGCGGCTGGGTTCGCCCGAGACCGCCCGGCTCGGCTACCTCGCCAACCGCGACACGCCCCGGCTGCACACCCACGACCGCCAGGGGCGGCGGATCGACTGGGTGGAGTTCCATCCGGCCTGGCACGAGCTGATGGCCCTGCTGGTCGGCCAGGGGCTGCACGCCTCGCCCTGGTCGGACCCCAAGCCCGGCGCCCAGGTCCACCGCGCCGCCGGCCTCTACATGACCGGCCAGGTGGAGGCCGGCACCAGCTGCCCGATCTCGATGACCTATGCGGCCATCCCGGTGCTGCGCCGGGCCGCGCCCGAAATCCAGGCCTGGCTGCCCAGGCTCTACTCCCGCACCTACGACCCCGCCCACCGGCCGGCCGCGGAGAAGGCCGGCGCCCTGGTCGGCATGGGCATGACCGAGAAGCAGGGCGGCAGCGACGTCCGCTCCAACCAGACGCGCGCCACGCCGCTGGGCGAGGCCGGGCCGGGGCGGCCCTACCGGATCGACGGCCACAAGTGGTTCATGTCCGCGCCGATGTGCGACGCCTTCCTGGTGCTGACCCAGGCGCCCGGCGGTCTTTCCTGCTTCTTCCTGCCCAGGTGGATGCCGGAGGGAACGCTGAACGGGGTGCGCTTCCAGCGGCTGAAGGACAAGCTCGGCAACCGCTCCAACGCCTCCAGCGAGGTGGAATTCCACGGCGCCTTCGGCTGGCTGGTGGGCGAGGAGGGGCGGGGCGTGCCGACCATCATCGAGATGGCCAACCACACCCGGCTGGACAACGTCGTGGCCTCGGCCGGAGTGCAGCGCCGGGCGCTGGCCCAGGCGATCCACCACGCCCGCCATCGCACCGCCTTCCAGCGCCGGCTCGTGGACCAGCCGCTGATGGCCGCGGTGCTCGCCGACATGGCCCTGGAGGTGGAGGCGGCCACGGCGCTGGCCTTTCGCCTGGCCCGCACCTTCGACGCCGAAACCGACCCGGCCGAGAGCCGCCTGCGCCGCCTGCTGACGCCGGCCGCCAAATACTGGGTCTGCAAGCGCGGGCCGGTGCTGGCCGCCGAGGCCCTCGAGGTGCTGGGCGGCAACGGCTACGTCGAGGACAGCGGTCTGCCGCGCCTCTACCGCGAACTGCCGGTCTATTCGATCTGGGAGGGCTCGGCGAACGTCATGTGCCTGGACGTGCTGCGCGCCCTGCGCCGCGAGCCGGACGCGCTCGACGCCCTGGCCGCCGAGCTCGCCCCTGCGCGCGGCGCCGACGCGGCGCTCGACGCGCGCATCGAGGCGGTGCTGGACGCCGCGCGCGAGGGGCCCGGCGAGGCGGCCCTGCGCCGCTGGGTGCGGGACCTGGTCGTGACCCTGCAGGCGGCGCTGCTGGCCCGCTCGGCCCCGGGCTTCGTCGCCGAGGGTTTCATCGCCGGCCGGCTCTCCGGCGACCCCGGCGCCTTCGGGGCTCTGCCGGACGGGATCGCCATGCGCGAGATCGTCGAGCGGGCCGCGCCGGCCGGAACCTGAGCCGGCGGCGAGGCTTTGGCCCAGGGTCTCCACCGCCTAGGTTCCAGCGCATGCGCGCCTTCGCAGAACTGCTCGACCGCCTGTCGCTGACGGGCTCGCGCAACGCCAAGCTGACCCTGGTGCGCGACTATCTGGCGGCGACGCCGGACCCCGACCGCGGCTGGGCGCTGGCGGCGCTGACTGGCGACCTGGTGTTCCACGCCGCCAAGCCGGCCTTCATCCGCAAGGCGGTGGAGGAGCGGATGGATCCGATCCTGTTCCGCTGGTCCTACGACTACGTGGGAGATCTCGCCGAGACCGTCGCCCTGGTCTGGCCCGAGCGGCCGGGCGCCAACCGCGGGCCGGAGCTGTCGGAGGTGGTCGAGGCGCTGCGCTCGGCCTCCCGCGGCGAAGTCCAACGGCTGATCGAGGGCTGGCTGGACGCGCTGGAGCCCACCTCCCGCTGGGCGCTGCTCAAGCTGATGACCGGCGCGCTGCGGGTCGGCTTCTCGGCCCGGCTCGCCAAGCAGGCCGACGCCGACCTCGGCCGAGTGCCGGTCGCCGAGGTGGAGGAAGTCTGGCACGCCCAGCATCCGCCCTACGAGGACCTGTTCGCCTGGCTGGAGGGCCGCTCGGACCGGCCGAGCCCCACCGCGCCCGGCCGCTTCCGCCCGGTGATGCTGGCCCAGGCGATCGACGAAGCCGTCGACTTCGGCAAGCTCGACCCGGCCGACTACACCGCCGAGTGGAAGTGGGACGGCATCCGCGTGCAGGCGGTTTCCGAAGGCGGCGTGCGGCGGCTCTACACCCGCACCGGCGACGACATCTCGCGCACCTTCCCCGACGTGGTGGAGAGCCTGAACTTCGAGGGCGTGCTGGACGGCGAGCTGCTGGTGATGCGAGACGGCAGGGTCGCCCCCTTCGCCGACCTGCAGCAGCGGCTGAACCGCAAGAGCGTCGACGCCAGGCTGATGGCCGCCCAACCCGCCGGCATCCGCGCGTACGACATCCTGTCCGACCGGGGCGAGGACCTGCGCGTCCTGCCGTTCGCCGAGCGCCGAAAGCGGCTGGAGGCCTTCGTGGCCCGCCTCGGCTCGACGCGCATCGACCTCTCGCCCCTGCAGCCGTTCGAGAGCTGGAGCGAACTCGCCGACCTTCGGGCGGCCCCGCCGCCGGGCGATCCCCAGGCCGCCGAGGGCCTGATGCTCAAGCGCTGGGATTCGATCTACGAGGCCGGCCGGCCCAAGGGCCCCTGGTTCAAGTGGAAGCGCGATCCGTTCCTGATCGACGCGGTGCTGATGTACGCCCAGCGCGGCCACGGCCGGCGCTCCAGCTACTATTCGGACTTCACCTTCGGGGTCTGGTGCGAGGACGCCGACGGGCGGCGCATGCTGACCCCGGTCGGCAAGGCCTACTTCGGCTTCACCGACCAGGAGCTGATGCAGCTCGACAAGTTCGTCCGCGACCACACGGTGGAGCGGTTCGGACCGGTCCGCGCCGTCCGCGCCGAGCCCCACGCGGGGCTGGTCCTGGAGATCGCCTTCGAGGGTATGCAACGCTCCTCCCGCCACAAGAGCGGCGTCGCCATGCGCTTTCCGCGGATCAGCCGCATCCGCTGGGACAAGCCCCCCGGCGAGGCCGACGAGCTGGCGACGCTGGAGCGGATGCTCGAGCGGATGGAAGCGCGCTGAGCGCTCAGCGGATCTCGTCCTTCAGGAACTCCCAGAGGTCGCCGCCGCTGAACTTGAGGCCGCGGACGCCGGCGCGGCGGGCGGCTTCCATGTCGGCCTCCTTGTCGCCGACCATCAGCGAGCGGGCGACGTCCACCGGCCACTCGGCGATGGCTTGCAGCAGCATGCCGGGGTTCGGCTTGCGCAGCGGCGGGTCGGGGTGGCGGTAGGCCTCCACGGTCGCCTCCGGGTGGTGCGGACAGTGGTAGATGGCGTCGATGCGCGCGCCCTCGGCGGCCAGGGCCTCGGCCATCCTGGCGTGCAGGGCCTGCATGTCGGCCTCGCTGTAGTAGCCGCGGCCGATGCCCGACTGGTTGGTCGCCACGATCACCAGCCAGCCCGACCGGTTGGCCTCGCGCACCGCCCGCGCCGCGCCGGGGGTGAAGCGGAAATCCTCCCAGCGGCTGACGTAGCCGAGGTCTTCGTTGAGGACGCCGTCGCGGTCGAGGAACAGGGTGGGGCGGAGCGGTTCGGTCACGGGGCCTCTATAGCCGCAAAGTCGCAGCCATTTCGCCTGAGAGATTGGGCCGCTATGGTCGCCGCGGTTTCGCAGAGCTTCAGGAGAGGCCGTTGGCTTCCGCTTCCACCCCCGTGCTCGAGCTGAAGGACCTCAAGGTCGACTTCGCGACCCACGACGGCCTGGTGAACGCCGTCCGCGGCGTCTCCCTGCAGGTGGGCTGCGGCGAGACGCTTGGCGTGGTCGGCGAGAGCGGCTCGGGCAAGAGCCAGACCTTCATGGCGGTGATGGGCCTTCTGGCCCACAACGGCCGCGCCTCGGGCTCGGCCAAGTTCCATGGCCAGGAGATCCTCGGCCTCAAGCCGCGCGAGCTGAACAGGATCCGCGGCTCGAAG
>JAQVDF010000158.1 GCA_028698405.1 Phenylobacterium sp.
CGGGCGAGCAGCCGGATCAACACCGGCACCGGGTTGGCCGCCCGCTGCGGATAGGCCACGTGCCCCTGGATCCCCTCGACGCGGATGGAGACATTGATGCTGCCGCGGCGGCCGATCTTGACCATGTCGCCGAACCGCTCGGCGCTGGTCGGCTCGCCGACGATGCAGTGGTCGATCGCCTCGCCCTCGGCCTGCAGGGCCTCGACCACCTTCTTGGTGCCGTGGGTGGCCACCCCTTCCTCGTCGCCGGTGATCAGCAGCGAGAGCGAGCCGCGCACCCGGCCCGCGGCGATGGCGGCAGCCGCCGCGGCGGTGAAGGCGGCCAGCGCGCTCTTCATGTCGACCGCGCCCCGGCCGATCAGCACGTCGTCCACCACCTGGGCCTCGAACGGCCCGGCGCTCCAGGCGCCCTCGTCGCCCACCGGCACCACGTCGGTGTGCCCGGCGAAGCAGAGGTTGGGCCGCTGCGTCCCGTAGCGGGCGTAGAGGTTCTCGATCTCGCCGAACTTCATCCGCCGGCAGGAAAAGCCCAGCGTTTCGAGCTCGCGCTGCAGCACGTCCATGGCCCCGGCGTCGGCGGGGGTCACCGACGGGCGGCGGACGAGTTCGCGGGTGAGGGTGACGGCGTCGATCAACGGAGGTCCCCGGGGCCAGTTCCTGCGGTAAGCTTCGCGCTTCCTAGACCGGAAACCGCTCATGAAGAAGATCGACGTGGCCGCGCTGTCCGAGCGCCGCGGCAGCCGCTACCCGTCGCCCTTCGACGCGCCCTGCCAGGGGCGGGGTCGCCGCGCCCTCGGCGATGCTGCGGGCCTCAGCCAGTTCGGCGTCAACCTGCTCGTCCTGGAGCCCGGCGCCTGGTCCGCGCAGCGACACTGGCACGGCGTCACCGAGTCCGGCGAGGAGACGCTCGGCCCCCGCGACTGCGCGGGTTTCAAGGCAGGCGATCCGGACGGGCGCCATCTGATCAACCGCTCGGATCGGCCGGTGCGGTTGCTGGAGGTCGGGACAGGCTCTCAGCCAGGGACCGATCCTATCGACAATCCCGACATCGACATGGTCGTCCCCCTGGGCGCGGACGACTATCACCACCGCGACGGCCGGCCCCACTAGCCGCGGCATCAACCAGACCGCGACTCGGCGGGAGGTCTCGAAGAGGCCTTCCCGCCGCGCTCGCGCGGCCGGTTCGAGACGCCCTTCGAAGGCCCTTTCGGCCTCGTCCGATAACCCTGACGATTGCCTCATTGTGGGGAGGTTCGCTCTATAGGCGAGCCTGGCCGTGCGGCATGATGGCCAAGTAAACGGGGGCGCGGAGAGGGAAGAACTTGTTCGCGCTTTTCGGTGGATACGGCCGCAATCAAGCCATAATTCCGTGGAGGCGCCGGTCGCACGCGGAGGAACTTGGCGAAGCAAGAAGTTTTCGCCCGGTCGTATTGCGTAGGGTGTCTGAACTCGGCGAAATTTACTTCGCCGTACGGTCCATGGGCGTGTCGAGTAGTGGTTATCACGTCCTCCAGTACGCCTTCGTCGACAGCCGCGGCGAAGTCGTGATGAGCGCCTATACCCATGCCCCCAGTCCGGTGGCGCTCATCGGCTCGGCGCCGGCGAATGTCGGCGCCGAGCCGCTATCTCCGGAGGCCTTCGAGCGCATGGCGACTCAGGTCTGCGCGGGCGCGCGGCTGATCGGATTCCACAAGAGGTTGCAGGCCGGCCTGCTGCCTGACAGCGCCCGCCGGGCCGCTGCGGGCGTGCATTGTGCGGCCCGCCGGTTCGAGAAACGGGTCGGGCGCGGCAAGGTCGGCGGCCCGGGCGAAGCGGCCGCCCTCGCCGACTGCCTGGCCTATGCGGGTCTTCCCGCGCCGTCCGGCGACGACGCCGTCGCCGACGCCCGCGCCGTGCGCGACCTCTGGCGCTGGGCGCAGGGCGGCTGAGCCCGCGCGTCTCGCTCCATCAATCATTGCAGGCGAACAGATTGCTGCTCGTCCCGGCATTCGCCGGGACGAGCAGGTGAGGATGCCGCCCGGCTCAGCGCTCCTGGCGGACGATGTCCCAGAGGGGCTTCAGCTCGTCGAACACCTCGTCCACGCCGTAGGCGTCGCCGAGGTAGTAGAGGCCTTCCTCGTCGCGCCGCAGGTAGCCGGCCTGGGCCAGGGTGAGCAGCTTGCGACGGGCGGTCTCGCGGGGGATCTGGGTGATCTCGGAGAGGCTAAGGGCGTTCAGGCCGCGGCGGCGGCCGTTACCGCTGGCCGTCGAGATCTCCTGCAGCACGAACACCAGGTAGAGCAGGTACTGGTCGAGGTCGCCGTCGAAGCGGCTGCGGATGCGCACCAGGGCGGCGGAGAACTGGCCCGCCCAACGGTACAGGAAGCGCGCGGCGAGCGTGGGGTCGGCGTGCGCTCCGGTCCAGTTCGCCGGCTCTCCGGCAGACTCGGCTTTGCGGTTCGGGCCGCCGGTGAGGTCATGAGGATCCGTCATCAACATGCGCGCCCCTCAAAGGCTTAACGAAGTATTAACCACCTGCTCCGCGGCAATGCTTTCGAAGACACGCGCATGCCAACGGACCTGAGCCTCCAAGGTTCCGTTGGTTATTGTTCAGATTATGGCGAGACGTCCCAATTAACTATATTCCCGGTGGAAGACCGCCGGTTTCCACCGGTCAGCAATAACGTTAACCTATTCTCGCAGTAGCTCGTTGATGCTGGTTTTCGACCGGGTCCGTTCGTCGACCGTCTTCATGATGACGACGCAGTAGGTGGACGGCAGGCCTTCGTGCGGCGAGGGCCGCGAGCCGGACATCACCACCGAATAGGGCGGAATCTCGCCGGTCCAGGTCTCGCCCGTCTTGCGGTCGACGATCGGCGTGGTGGCGGTGACGTAGACGCCCATCGACAGCACGCTGCCGCGGCGCACGATGACGCCTTCGGCCACTTCCGAGCGGGCGCCGATGAAGCAGTCGTCCTCGATGATCGTCGGGTTGGCCTGCAGCGGCTCCAACACCCCGCCGATGCCGGCGCCGCCGGAGATGTGGCAGTTCTTGCCGATCTGGGCGCAGGAGCCGACCGTCGCCCAGGTGTCGACCATGGTCCCCTCGTCGACGTAGGCGCCGATGTTCACGAACGAGGGCATCAGCACGACGTTGCGGGCGATGTAGGCGCCCTTGCGGACGACGCAGCCGGGGACGGCGCGGAAGCCGGCGCTTTCGAAGCGGTCGGGCGTCCAGCCCTCGAACTTGCCGGGCACCTTGTCCCAGTAGGGGCCGGGCGTCGGCCCTTCCGTCAGCCGGTTGGGGTTGAGGCGGAAGGACAGCAGGATCGCCTGCTTGACCCACTGGTTCACGATCCACTCGCCGTTGCGGTTCTCGGCCACCCGCAGGTCGCCGGCGTCAAGCCGCTCGAGCGTCACCTCCACGGCGTCGCGGATCTGGCCCTTGGTGCCGGTGGTGACGGTGTCGCGCTGCTCCCAGGCGGATTCGATGGCGCGCTGCAGGTCGGTGGTCATCGGGCCTCCTTGAGCTTCGCCGTCATCAGGAACGGCGGAAGGGCTTCGGTGCGATGGTTGATGAAAGGGGCGTTCGCGGCGGGCGCATGCGGGCCCACCAGAACGGTGGTCATGCCGAGCTGGGCGGCGGGCTCCAGGTTGCGCTCGGAGTCTTCGAAGAAGGCGGTGCGGTCGGGTTCGACGCCGTGGTTCTCGGCCATCCGGCGGAACGGCGTCGGGCTGGGCTTGGGCGTATAGTCGAAGGTGGCGATATGGAACACGTCCTCGAACAGGTCGCGCAGGCCCAGACGCTCCAACACGCGCTCGGCGTGGATGTTGTCGGCGTTGGTGAAGATCAGCCGCCGGCCGGGCAGGCGGGCGATGGCCATCACCAGGTCGGGATCGTGCGCCAGCGCTTCCAGCGACAGGTCGTGGAACAGGGCGTGGAACTCGTCAGGGTCCACTCCGTGGTGCTCCATCAGCCCGCGCAGGGTGAGGCCGTGCTCGGCCAGGTACCGCTTCTGCAGGGCGTAGGCCTCGTCGGTCGGCAGGCCGGTGACCTTCTGCACATAGGCGGTCATCCGCACCTCGATCTCGGCCATGAAGCCTGTGGAGGCCGGATAGAGGGTGTTGTCGAGGTCGAACAGCCAGGTGTCGACGTGGCTGAGGTCGGTGACCAGGCCCGCGCTCATGCCCGGATCAGGGTGCCCGCGCCGTGCTCGGTGAACAGCTCGACCAGCATCGCGTGCGGCCGGCGCCCGTCCAGGATGACCACGGCCTCCACCCCTGCCTCCACGGCGGCGATGGCGGTTTCCAGCTTGGGGATCATGCCGCCGGTGGCGACGCCCGTGGCGATCGCCTCGCGGGCCTCGGCGACGCTCAGCTGGCGCATCAGCTCGCCGTCCTTGTCGAGCACGCCCGGCACGTCGGTCAGCAGCAGCATGCGCTTGGCCTTCAGGGCGCCGGCCAGGGCGCCGGCCACCGTGTCGGCGTTGATGTTGTAGGTCTCGCCGTCCTTGGAGACGCCGATCGGCGCGACCACCGGGATGTAGTCGTGGTCGGCGTGGATGAGGTTGAGGATCATCTGCGGATCGATCTTCGTGGGCTCGCCCACGAAGCCGAGGTCGATCTCCTCCTCGGCGCCGGTCTCCGGGTTCTTGCGGGTACGGCGCACCTTTTCGGCGGTGATCAGCCGGGCGTCCTTGCCCGACAGCCCGACGCCGCGCACGTCGGCCTCGGCCCCGGCCATGGTGATCCAGTTGGCGATTTCCTTGTTGATGGCCCCCGACAGGACCATCTCGGCGACCTCCATGGTGGCCGCGTCGGTGACCCGCAGGCCCTCGACGAAGGTCGATTCCACGCCCGCCCGCTTCAGCATGGCCGAAATCTGCGGGCCGCCGCCGTGCACGACCACGGGATGCAGGCCCAGCATCTTCAGCAGCACGGCGTCGGCGGCGAACAGCTTGGCCACCGACTCCTCGCCCATGGCGTGGCCGCCGTATTTGATGACCACGGTCTCGCGGTCGTAGTGCTGGATGTAGGGGAGGGCTTCCGCCAGGGTCTTGGCGGTGGCCCAACCCTGTTGTTCGGGGGTCTCGGTCACGTTCGGCTCCGGCGGATCGGAGCGGACCCGATAGCGAACCGGGGCGGGGCTGTCGATAGCGTGGGCGGCCCGCTCCACCGCCGTTCGGGCGGTCCCCCTCCCCCATGAATGGGGGAGGAAGGGATTGGGAGGCGTCGACGCGGCTTTTCCTCACCCCTATGGGAGAGGGGGACCACGCGCAGCGTGGCGGAGAGGGCTAGGCCGTCACCGCCTCCCGCGCGGCCTCTTCGACCTGATCCAGGCGGTCCTTGCCGAAGAACATCTCCTCGCCGACGAAGAAGGTCGGTACGCCGAAGGCGCCGCGGGCCGCGGCGGCCTCGGTGTTGGCCATCAGCTCGGCCTTGACCTCCGGGTCCTGGGTGGCGGCCAGCAGGGCCTCGGCGTCGAGGCCGGCGGCCGACAGCGCCTCGCGCACGACCGCGGGGTCGTCCATCTTCAGCCCCTGCTCCCACATCGCCGCCGAAACCGCCTCGAGATAGCGGTCGCCGACGCCCATCCGCCGGGCCGCGACGAGCCCGCGCATGATCAGCAGGGTGTTGACCGGAAAGTGCGGGTTCTGGCGGAAGG
>JAQVDF010000159.1 GCA_028698405.1 Phenylobacterium sp.
CGACTTGGTGTTCAGGTCGACGACCTTGTCCCAGCCGCTCTCGGGATATTCGTCGATCGGCGCGCCCCAGGTGGCGCCGGCGTTGTTGACCAGGACGTCGAGCTTGGGCTCGCGCTCGGCGATCGCCTTCGCCAGCCCCTCGATCCCGGCCATGTTCGACAAGTCGAACGGCAGCGAGATGCAGGTCCCATACTGCGACAGCTCCTCGGCAAGCCGGTCGCAGACGTCGGCCTTGCGCGACGAGATGTAGGTCTTGGCGCCGTTCTCGACGTATCCGCGGGCGATCATCTCTCCGATCCCCCGGCTGCCGCCGGTCACCAGGACCATCTTGCCTTCGACGCTGAACAGATTGCGCACGGGCTTTTCCTCTGATCTCTCGCCGGCGATTTCCGGCCCGGTGGCCTTATGGCGAGGCTGGAGCCGGCCCGCCAGAGCTTTCCGCGGCGCAGGACGCGTCAGTCGTCGAGCGCCTGGTAGGCCAGGGTCCAGAAGTCTTCCGTGATCCGCGCATCGTCCGGGCCGGCCATCAGCCGCTGGGTCAGGAGGATGACGGTGACGCCCTCCTTCGGGTCCGCCCGCCAGGACGTGCCGTAGCCGCCGAACCAGCCGTAGCTGCCGACCGAGGGGCCGATCGTCTCGCAGCGGGTGACGACGGAGAGGCCGAAGCCCCATCCCTCCGCGTCCCAGAAGCCCGGCGCGAAGGGGGAGGCGGCCTTCTGATGGGGCGTGACGTGGTCGCGGGTCATCAGCTCCACCGCTGCGCGTGAGAGCACCCGCGTGCGGCCGGCGCGACCCAGCCCCAGCATCATTCGGCTGAAGGCCAACAGGTCGTCCGCCGTCGAGACCAGTCCCCCGCCGGCCGATGGGAACAGCGGCGGCTCGACGAAGGCGCCGGTCTCGGCGGGCGCGAACACGCTCAGGTCTCCGCTCTCCGGATCGGCGACATAGGCGGTGGTCAGCCTCGGCCGGCGGGCCGTGTCCACATGGAAGCCGGTGTCGGCCATGCCCAGCGGCTCCAGCACCCGTTCGTGCAGGACGGCCTCCAGCGGCCGGCCGGCCAGGCGCGCGAGCAGCACGCCCAGCACGTCCGCGCCGGTGTGATAGCGCCAGGCCGCGCCCGGCTGGTGCTGAAGCGGCAACTCGCCCAGCCGGCGCATGTACTCGTCCGGCGCGAGCGTCGGGATATCCGGTCCGGGCGCGAGCCCCGCCGCCGCCTGCGCCGCCTGGATCGGATAGGCGCCGGGCGGGGCCATGATCGCGCCGTGGCCGAGCCGGAAGGTCAGAAGGTCGCGCAGGGTGATGGCCCGCTCGGCGGGGACGACGTCGTCGACCTGAGCATCCCGCGCGCGCAGCACCTTCGGCTCTGAGAGCTCCGGCAGCCAGGGGGCTACCGGATCGTCCAGCCCGATCCGGCCCTCCTCGACGAAGGTCATCGCGGCGGCGGCGGCGATCGGCTTGGTCAGCGAGGCGATGCGGAACAGGCTGTCCCGCTGCATCGGCGCATCGCCGTCCCGGGCCAGCTTTCCATGGACCTCCACATGGACCTCGTCGTCGCGCGCAAGCAGGACGACCAGACCCGGAACCTGTCCGCGGTCAACGTAGTCGGCGAACTTCGCCGAGAGGCGGGCGAGGCGCGGCTTGGAGAACGCGGACCGCATCGCCAGCCTCTCGCTACCCGCCGGCAGGCGGCGCAGCGCCCGGCGCGGGCTGGGTGAACTCGGTCTCGATGACGATCTCCACATCGTCGCCGACGCCCATCTGCGAACCGGGTGCTGGGATGCCGGTGTTCATCCCGAAGTCGGACCGCTTCAGCTGGCCCCTGGCGGAAAAGCCGATCCGCGCGCCGCTGGGATCGAGGCCGCCGGCCGGATAGCCGCCGTTGAAGGTCGCCTCCAGCACCACCGGCTTGGTCACGCCCCGGAAGGTCAGGTCGCCGTTGATCTTCGCCGTCCGCGGACCCGTGCGCTCGACGGCGGTGGAGCGGTAGGTCATCTGCGGGTGCGCGTCGGTCGCCAGGAAATCCCCGCCGCGCAGCATGGCGTCGAAGTCGAGCTTAGGGTCCGGATAGTCCGTACGGATCGAGGCCGGGTCGATGGTCACGACGATCGAGGACCGCTCCGGCTGGGCCGGGTCGAGCTGCAGCTCCGCGTCGAAGTCGGTGAACTTCGCCGTGTAGTTCGACAGCCCCAGGTGGTTCACCCGGAAGATCAGGCTCGAGTGGCCCAGGTCCAGCTTGTAGGCGCCCGCGGGCGCGTCGACCGGCGGCGCCTCGGCTCCCGGCGAAGCCGCCGTCTGGGCGGGGCGCTCGGGCGCCGGTTGGCTGCAGGCGGCGAGCGCCGTCGCGGCGCAAAGGGCGAGGATCGGTCTCATGGTCGGCTCCGTCCTTCGAGGTGCGGCCCGCTCATGCCTAGGCCAGATGCTTGCATAATGCAACCAGTGTGCGCTTCGAGGTGGACGCATCTCAGGGACGACGTTCGGGCGCGCCCCGATCCGACACCGGGCGAGCAGGTCCCGCACGGTTGACAGCCCCTGCGGAAGGGAGAGCCTGCATGACGGCTAAAGCGTGGAGGCGACGAATGAACGACCGGGTGACTGTGGACATGCGCGGCGGCGTCGCCGACGTCCGTCTGGTGCGGGCCGACAAGATGAACGCCCTGGACGATGCGATGTTTTCGGCTCTCATCGAGACCGGCGAGCGTCTGAGGACCGAATCCGGTCTGCGCGCGGTCGTGCTCTCGGGCGAGGGCAGGGCCTTCTGCGCCGGCCTGGACATGGGCAACTTCCAGCGCATGGCCGCCCCGTCGCCCAAGGAGGGGTCGGCGGGAGCCGGCCTCGTCGCCACGCCGCGCACGCCCGGCGGCGCCAACCGGGCCCAGCATGCGGTGATGGTCTGGCGCGAGCTGCCGGTGCCGGTGATCGCGGCGGTTCACGGCGTGGCCTTCGGCGGCGGCTTCCAGCTCGCCCTGGCCGCCGACATGCGCATCGTGGCCCCCGACGCGCGCATGGCGGTGATGGAGATCAAGTGGGGCCTGGTGCCCGACATGGCCGGGATGGTGCTGATGCGCGGCCTGGTCCGCGACGACCTCGCCCGCGAGCTCACCTACACGGGCCGCATCTTCAACGGCGAGGAGGCCCTCTCGCTGGGCCTGGCGACGCGTGTTGCGGCCGATCCGCACGCCGCCGCGCTGGAACTGGCGGCCGAGATCGCCGGCAAGAACCCCCACGCCATCCGCGCCAACAAGCGCCTGTTCGAAGTCGCCGCGACCGGGGACCAGCACGCCATCCTCAAGGCCGAGAGCGTGGAGCAGTCCGCCCTCATCGGCTCGCCCAACCAGATCGAGGCGGTGATGGCCAACATGCAGAAGCGTGAGCCGGCCTTCGCCGACGTGGGGGCCGAGGCGGGCGCGCGCGACAAGGCCGAGGCCTGAGGTCGCCTCGGCTCCGCTTGGCTCCGACGCCCGCGCGGACGTAGACAGTCCGAAGCTCACGAACTGCGGGTGGTCGGGTGTCCGAGAACAAGGGCTGGGACTTCGAGGGGCTGTTCAAGCGCCGGCTGCCGCCGCCGCCCGGCAAGGCCGCCCAGCCGCGCGGCTTTCCGGGCGTCCGCCTGACGTTCGAGGAGGCCGAGGACTCGCTGGAGGCCGCCGCCGACCGGCTGGCGTTGCCGCGCGGCCCACGCCGTCCCGGCGAGTTCAACGTCCTGGCCATCTCCGGCGGGGCAGCCGGCGGAGCCTACGGCGCGGGCGTACTGGTGGGGCTCAGCGAGGCCGGCCGGCGTCCGCCCTTCACCATCGTCACCGGGGTCAGCACCGGGGCGCTGATCGCTCCGCTGGCCTTCCTGGGGCCCGACTGGGACCACCGGCTGACCGAGGCCTACACCGGCGGCTACGCGGCCGCCCAGCTCGGCCTCACCGCCATCTCCGGCGGCCTGCGGGCGGGGCTCCTCTCGGCCCAGAGCCTCGACGGTCTGATCGGCCCCTTCGTCGACGAACGGCTGCTGGAGGCCATCGCGGCCGAGCATCGCACCGGCCGGCGGCTGCTGGTGGCCACGACGGATCTCGATTCCGGTCGCCCGGCGATCTGGGACATGGGCGCCATCGCCCTGCGCGGCGGGCCGGAGGCAGTCGAGATGTTCCGCCTGGTGCTGGCCGCGTCGGCCAGCCTGCCCGGCCTGTTCCCGCCAAGGCTGATCCGCTGCGAGTCGGACGGCGAACTGTTCGACGAACTGCACGTGGACGGCGGCGTCACCACCCCGCTGTTCATCCTGCCCGAGGCGATGCTGCGCTGGCGCAGGGTGGGGCGGCGGATGCGCAGCGGCAGCGTCTACGCCCTGATCAACACCATCATCGACCCGGCCCCGCGAGCCACCTCGGTGACCCTGCCGGCGGTGCTGATGCGCAGCTTCGACACGATGCTGCGGATGTCCTACCGCCAGGCGCTGAGTGTCGCGACCAGCTTCTGCGTCGGCAACAACATCGCGCTCAACGTCGCCGCCATCCGTGATTCGCAGGCGGGTCACGCCAATGGGGCGATGCTCGACTTCAACACCGCCAGCATGCGCGCCAATTTCGAGGCCGGCCGCGCAGCCGCCAGGTCAGACGGCTTCTGGACCTCGCCGTCCGTGCGTCTTCAGCCCTGGGAGGAGTTCGCCGACCTCTTCAAGCCGTGAGCGGCGATGGGAGGAGGAATGGTGGATGCGACAGGGATTGAACCTGTGACCCCCTCGGTGTGAACGAGGTGCTCTCCCGCTGAGCTACGCATCCGCCGCAAGAGGGGAGCGCCTATAGCCCGCCCTCCGGCGCCGTTCAAGCACCCAAGAGACGCTCGGCGACTTCGGGCAGTTCGTCGAAGTGGTCGATCAGCGCGTCGGGGGCGAGTTCGGCCGGTGGAATCTCCGTGTAGCCGAAGCTCACCAGCACCAGCGGCGCGCCCGCCGCGCGGGCCGCCCCGGCGTCGGTTGCCGCATCGCCCACCATCAGCGCCCGGGCGACGTTCCCGCCGGCCTCGTCCACCGCCGCGATGAGATGCCGCGGGTCGGGCTTGATCGCCGGGACCACGTCTGCCCCCACGATGGCGTCGAACAATTGGCTCATGGAGAGGGCGTCGAGCAGTACGCGCGACAGGTCGGTGCGCTTGTTGGTGCAGACCACCGTGCGGGCGCCGGCCCCGCGCACCGCCTCCAGCGCTTCGCGCACGCCCGGAAAGGGGCGGCTCTCGTCGGCGATATGGGCCAGGTAGTGGTCGATGAACCGGTCGAACAGCCCGCCGATCTTCGAGGCCGGCAGGTCCCAGCCGGACGCGGTGAAACCGCGCTCGATCAGCCAGCGCGCGCCGCGGCCGATGTAGGGCCGGGCCTCCTCCAGCGGCAGCGGCTGCAGGCCCTCCTCCTTCAGCAGCACGTTCAGCGTGCCGACGAGGTCGGGCGCGGTGTCCACCAGGGTCCCGTCGAGGTCGAAGGCGAGGGTCGCGCCGGCAAGCGAACTGGACAAGGCGAGGAAGCTCCGTCGAAAGCGCTCGCCGTTTCGGCTATGAGCCGCAAGATTGCAATGCGCCACCGACTCGCCAGGAGACCCATGCCCGCTAGAG
>JAQVDF010000160.1 GCA_028698405.1 Phenylobacterium sp.
ACCGTCGGGACCTGTCCGGCCTGGTTCAGCGCCAGGAATTCGGGCGCCCGCGTCCCGTTGTTCAGGACGTCGACGTCGATCCACTCGTAGGGCAGGCCGAGATGGTCGGCCGTCCACTTCACCTTCAGGCAGTTGCCCGACACCCGATCGCCGTAGATCCGCATGGGCCGTCCCTCCCGACTCGGCCCGTAATGGGCGAACATCGGTGGGTAGAGCTCAGATCTTCGGCAAGGACCAGCAGGTCGTGGGCCAGATTGTCGCGCAGACGAGCGATGATAACCTTTGAGGGTTGTCCTCAAGGCTCCCGGCCGTTACGGAACGCGACTACCAGCTCAACGACGAAGGAGCCGCGTCCATGCGACGTCGCCTCGCCGCCCTGGCAGCCGCCATTCCCCTCATCGCCATCGCTTCCAACGCGCAAGCCGCGACGAACGATCCGATCGGCGACCTGATCGTCTCGGCCCTGACGGGGTCGTCCCCCGGCTCGCCGGGCTACAAGCTGAAGGCGACGCTGTATCACGCGGGCGCCAAGGGGGTGGGCGCGTTGGACAGCCTGGGCTGCAAGGTCGTGGCCATGCGCACCGCGGCCATCGACAAGAACCTGATCCCGCGCCGCACGGTGCTGTTCATCAAGGAGACCGTCGGCCTGCCGATGCCCGACGGGTCCAGACACGACGGCTACTGGTACGCGTCCGACGTCGGCGGCGCGATCAAGGGCGAGCGCATCGACCTCTACACCGGTCACGGCAAGGCCTCGATGAAGCCGATGATGCCGCTGAACCTGTCCCGCCTGACGGTCACAAAGGTCGGCCAGTTCAAGGGCTGCCCGCCGAGCTAGGCGCGCAGGAGAGAGCCTGGCCGGCCTCGCCCCTCCCTCGCGGAGGGGCTTTTCATTTGTGGGACAACGCCGCGCTTCCTCCCCCGCCACTGGCGAGAGAGGAAGTCGCAGTCGACTAAAGCGGCCTCAGGTTTCGACGAAGGCCTTCTCGAGAACGAAATCACCGGGGCTGGCGACGCTGCCTTCCTCGTAGCCGCGGTCGAGCAGGATCTGCTTGAGGTCGGCCAGCACCGAGGGGCCGCCGCACAGCATCAGCCGATCGACCTTGGGGTCCAGCGGCGGCACGCCCAGGTCCTCGAACAGCTTGCCCGAGGTGATCAGGTCGGTGATCCGGCCGTTGGTCTTGAACGGCTCGCGGGTCACAGTCGGGTAATAGCGCAGCTTGCCGGCGACGATCTCGCCGAGGAGCTCGTGGTTCGGCAGTTCCTGCTCGAACAGTTCGCGGTAGTTGAGGTCCTCGACCTTGCGCACCGTGTGGGTGACGATCACGTCGTCGAAGCGCTCGTAGACCTCGGGGTCGCGGGCCAGCGACAGCCAGGGGGCCAGGCCGGTGCCGGTGCCGACCATGTAGAGCCGCTTGCCCGGGCGCAGACCGTCGAGCACCAGCGTCCCCGTCGGCTTGCGGCCGATCAACACCTGGTCGCCCACCTCGATCTTCTGCAGGCGCGAGGTCAGCGGGCCGTCCGGCACCTTGATCGAGTAGAACTCGAGCTCCTCGTGCCAGGCGGGCGAGGCGATCGAATAGGCGCGCACCAGCGGCTTGCCGTCCACCTCCAGGCCGACCATGACGAACTGGCCCGACTGGAACCTCAGCGAGGGATCCCGGGTCGTGCGGAACGAGAACAGGCTCTCGGTCCAGTGCTGGACCCAGGTCACGGTCTCGACGAAGAAGGCCCCGGCCTTTTTGACGGCCGGCGCGGCCACGGTGACGTCGCTCATGGGACTCTGATCTGCTTTCCTCGTGGGCGGCCTAGATGTCGCCGCCCAGGTTCACGACGGCGCCGGGCGCGCGAGCGACATGTATGCCGCATTCCGTCTTCTCCAACCCCTTCCAGCGTCCTGCGCGGACGTCTTCGCCTTCCTCCACGGGTTGCGTGCACGGCCAGCAGCCGATCGAGGGGAAGCCCTGGGCCACCAGCGGATGGGCCGGCAGCTCGTGCTCGGCCGCATAGGCGTCGAGCTCGGCCTTACCCCAATTGGCCAGCGGGTTGAACTTCACCTTGCCGTCCGCCTGTTCGACCACCGGCAGGCTGAGCCGGTCGCCGCCGTGGAACCGCTTGCGGCCGGTGATCCAGCCGTCGAAGTCGACCAGAGCCCGATCGAGCGGCAGCACCTTGCGGATGTGGCAGCAGGCGTCGGTGTCGCGCTTCCACAGGTCGTTCTTGGGATCGGCGGTCGCCAGGTCCTGGTAGTGCGGCCGAAGGTCCCGCACGTCGTTCAGGCCCAGGTGCGCGGCCAGGTTCTTGCGATAGTCCAGGGTCTGGCCGAACAGCATCCCCGTCTCGAGGAACAGCACCGGGATGTCCTTGCTGACCTGGGCCTCCAGGTGCAGCAGCACCGCCGACTCCGCCCCGAACGACGAGACCAGGGCCAGCTTGTCGCCGAACTGCTCGAGCGCCGCCGCGATGACGCTGGTCGGGTGGGCGTGCCGCAGCTCGGCGTCGAGCCGCGCGGCCAGAGACTTAGGTCGATCCAGGGTATCGTAAGCCATTACTGCCTCTCCGCACGCAGGACGAAGGCCGGGACCCGCTCGTCGGCGGCGCGCTGATAGACGTGGCGGAATCGCCCGGCCGCATGGGCCCAGGCCTCGGGCGTCGAGCCGTCGGCCGGTTCGAAGGCGTCGATGCCGCAGCGGAGCATGAACTGCGCCTGCTCGCGCAGCACGTCGCCCACCGCCCTCACCTCGCCTTCGTAGCCGTAGCGCTCGCGCAGCAGGCGCCCGTTGGAGTACTGGCGCCCGTCGCGGAACTTGGGGAACTCCAGCGCCACCACCGACAGCCTGGGCAGGTCGTAGGCCAGGCTTTCCACCGTCTCGTCGGCGGTGACCCTCACGCCCACGGCACGGCCTTCGGAGAGGAGACGCTCGCCGTCGGTCTGGAACCTCGCCAGCGACAGGATCACGTCGCCCGGCGGGATGTACTGGTCGTCGTCGGCGACGAAGGTGAAGGGGTCCTCCACCGTCGTCAGGCCGTCCTGGGTCAGCTTAATGTACGTCGGCATAGACGGCCTCCTTGAACGGGGCGACGCCGGTGCGCCGGAATGTGTCGAGGAACCGCTCGCCGTCCTTGCGTTCGCGCAAATAGACCTCGACCAGCTGCTCGACGGCCTCGGCGACCTTCTCGTACGGCAGGGCGGGGCCCAGGATGGTGCCCAGCGCCGCGTCTTCGGCGCCCGAGCCTCCCAGGGTGACCTGGTAGAACTCCTCGCCCTTCTTATCGACGCCCAGGATGCCGATGTGGCCGACGTGGTGGTGGCCGCAGGCGTTGATGCAGCCGCTGATCTTGATCTTCAGCTCGCCGATCTCCTCGGCCTTCTCGTCGTCGGCGAACCGTTCGGCGATCTGCTGGGCGATCGGGATCGCCCGGGCGTTGGCCAGGGTGCAGTAGTCCAGCCCCGGGCAGGCGATGATGTCGGTGACGAGGTCGATGTTCGGCGTCGCCAGCCCGGCCGCCTTCAGCTCGCGCCAGACCGCCGGGACGTCCTCCAGCTTCACGTGCGGCAGGATCAGGTTCTGCTGGTAGTTCACCCGCGCCTCGTCGAGCGAGTAGCGCTCGGCCAGGTCGGCGACCAGCTCCATCTGCTCGCTGCTGGCGTCGCCGGGGGTCAAGCCCGGCGTCTTCAGCGAGACGTCGACGATGGCGTACCCCGGCGCCTTGTGCGGATGCAGGTTGTGACGCGTCCAGCGCGCGAATTCGGGGTCCGCCGCCTTGGCCGCCTCGAACGCCTCGCTGCGCGCGGGCAGGGTCTCGAAGCTCTTGGCGAAGTGGCCGCGGATGCGGGCCAGTTCGATGTCGGGCAGGTCGACCAGCTCGTGGTCGGACTTGGCCCACTCCTCCTCGACCTGGCGGGCGAACTCCTCGGCGCCGAGCTGGTTGACCAGGATCTTGATCCGCGCCTTCCACGGATTGTCCCGCCGACCGTGCCGGTTGTAGACCCGCAGGATCGCCTCCAGGTACGACAGCAGGCGCCGGGTAGGCAGGAACTCGCGGATGGTGTGGCTCAGGTAGGGCGTGCGGCCCAGGCCCCCGCCGACCATCACTTCGAAGCCCAGCTCGCCGTTGCGACCGCGGCGCATCGCCAGGCCGATGTCGTAGATGCGCGTCGCCGTGCGGTCCTTGGCCGAGGCCGAGACCGCGATCTTGAACTTGCGCGGCAGGAACGAGAATTCCGGGTGCAGGGTGGCCCACTGGCGGATCGCCTCGGACCAGACGCGCGGATCGTCCAGCTCGTCGGAAGTCGCCCCGGCATAGGGATCGGCGGTGATGTTGCGGATGCAGTTCCCGGAGGTCTGCATCGCGTGCATCTCGACCTCGGCCAGATGCTCCAGGATGTCCGGCGCGTCCTTCAGCTTGATCCAGTGCAGCTGAAGGTTGGTGCGGGTCGTGAAGTGGCCGTAGCCGCGGTCGTAGGTCTTGGCGATCCAGGCCAGCTTGCGCAGCTTGGCCGCGTTCAGCGTCCCGTAGGGGATCGAGATCCGCAGCATGTAGGCGTGCAGCTGCAGATAGAGGCCGTTCATCAGCCGGATCGGCTTGAACTGCTCCTCGGTGATCTCGCCCGCCAGGCGGCGACCGACCTGTTCGCGGAACTCGTTCGCCCGGTCGGCGACGAACTCCTTGTCGATGGTGTCGTAGCGGTACATCCCGCCCTCACTTACGCTTGATCAGGTTGATGCGGCCGGTGGAGCGGGCCGCGGTGTGCGCGTGTTGCAGGGTCTCGACCACCTTGCCGCCCTCGGCCTGCTTGCCGTGCTGCAGGTGGTTGGTGGGCCCCAGGGCGCGCAGCCGGTCGCGATAGGCGACCGGGATCCACACCCCGTCGATCTCCACCAGATCCATCAGGTAGGGATCGACCACGACGGTCGGCTGCGCCTTGGCGTGCGCCTCCGCGGCCTCGGCCGCGGCGGCGTCCTCGAACATCTCGATGTCCGCGAAGCGCTCGACCCACTCGCCGGCGTTCCAGAACACGACCTCGCCGTCGATCAGACGGTTGGCGGTGAGGCCCTTCATTGGGAGACTCCCTGAACCTTGAGAGGCTGGACGCCGGCCGGCGATGAGCCCGCCGTCGCCAACGCCATCGCCTCGCCGACCATCAGCAGCGCCGGGCCCGCCAGGGTCTCGGCCGCCCCCGCAAGGCCGGAAAGCGTGGTGACGATGCGCCGCTCGTCGCTGCGGCTCGCGTTCTCGACGATCAGCGCGGGGGTGGCCCCGTCGCGCCCGGCCGCCATCAGCCGGTCGCCGATCGCCGCGGCGGTGGACAGGCCCATGTAGATCACCACCGTCTGGTTGGCGCGGGCGAGCGCAGCCCAGTCGAGGTCGGGCGCCTCGCCGACGGCGGCGTGGCCGGTCACGAAGGTCACCGCCTGGGCCGAGCCGCGGTGGGTCAGCGGCGCGCCGGCCGAGGCCCCCGCCGCCAGCGCCGCGGTCACCCCGGGCACCACATGGCACTCGACGCCCGCCTCGCGGCAGGCCTCCAGCTCTTCGCCGCCGCGGCCGAAGACGAACGG
>JAQVDF010000161.1 GCA_028698405.1 Phenylobacterium sp.
CGCCCGCAAGACGAGGCCCCCTTGAACATCACCCTGGACCTTTCCCGCGCCCCGGCCGCGCAAGCCGCGGCGGCCAAGCCGAACCTGACGGGCCTGACCCGCCAGGGCCTCGCGGCCGCGCTGGTGGAGGCGGGCGTGGTCAAGCCGGAGAAGGCGCGGATGCGCGCCTCGCAGGTCTGGCGCTGGATCCACCACTACGGCGTCACCGACTTCGCCGCGATGACCGACATCGCCAAGGAGACCCGCGCGGCGCTGGCCGAGGCCTTCACCCTGGCCCGGCCCGAGGTGGTCGAGCGGCAGGTGTCCAGGGACGGCACCCGCAAGTGGCTGATCCGCATGGCCCCGGGGATTGAGGTCGAGACGGTGTTCATCCCCGACGTCGGCAGGGCCGGCGCCCTGTGCGTCTCCAGCCAGGTGGGCTGCACGCTGAACTGCACCTTCTGCCACACCGGCACCCAGCCCCTGGTGCGCAACCTGACGGCGGCGGAGATCGTCGCCCAGGTGCAGGTGGCCCGCGACGACCTCGGCGAATGGCCCTCGCCCAAGGAGGACCGGCGGCTGTCCAACATCGTCTTCATGGGCATGGGCGAGCCGCTCTACAACCTCGACAACGTCGCCGACGCCATCGACATCATCGCCGACAACGAGGGCGTCGCCATCTCGCGGCGGCGAATCACCGTCTCGACCTCGGGCGTGGTCCCTCAGCTCAAGGCGCTGGGCGAGCGCACCCAGGCGATGCTGGCCATCTCGCTGCACGCGACCAACGACGCGCTGCGCGAAAAGCTGGTGCCGCTGAACAAGAAGCACCCGATCGCCGAGCTGATGGCCGAGATCCGGGCGTTCCCGGGCCTGTCCAACGCCAAGCGGGTGACCTTCGAGTACGTGATGCTGAAGGGCGTCAACGACAGCCCGGCCGACGCCAAGGCGCTGGTCAAGCTGGTCCAGGGCATCCCGGCCAAGATCAACCTGATCCCGTTCAACCCCTGGCCGGGCAGCCCCTACCAGTGCTCGGACTGGAAGACCATCGAGGCCTTCGCGGCGATCCTCAACCGGGCCGGTTACGCCTCGCCGATCCGCACGCCGCGCGGGCGCGACATCCTGGCCGCCTGCGGCCAGCTGAAGAGCGAGAGCGAGAAGCTGCGGGCCAGCGCCCGTCGCGCCGCGACGCGGGCCGCCGCCGAGTAGGGGCGCGGCGCTGCAACCCCTAGCGGCGGCGCAGCATCGCCTGTAACTCCCCCGTATGCCGAGTTCGCCCGAGATCCAGGCCTTCGCGCAGGGCTTTCCCATCACCCTGCTGCACGCAGGCGTGACCATCCTTCTCCTGTTCCTGGGGGCGGCGCTCTACGTGCTGCTGACCCCGCACCGGGAAATCACCCTGATCCGCCAGGGCAACGTCGCCGCGGCGGTCTCTCTCGGCGGCGTGCTGGTGGGGCTGGCCATGCCGCTAGCCGTTTCGCTGCAGGCCTCGACTTCCACCACCGAGATCGCCATCTGGGGTGCATCGACGGTGCTCGTGCAGCTGCTGGTGTTCCGGCTGGCGGATTTCGTCCTGCACGGGCTGCCGCAGCGTATTCAGGAGGGCGAGATGTCGGCTGCAGCCATGCTGGTGGGCGCAAAGCTCGCCACGGCGCTGATCCTGGCGGCGGCCGTCGCCGGCTGACGTGATGAAGTTCCCCAAGCTCCCCGACTGGCTGGTCTATTCCGCCGCGGTGGGCGCCCTGCTGGTGGCCGCGATCGGCCGCCAGGAACAAACCGACGCCCCCGAGCCGCCGCCGCCCTTCCCCACCGAGGCGGGCGCGCCGCTGGGGCCGGCCACGCCTTTCGATCCCTCGGTGCTGGTCGAGGTTCCGGCCAAGGCCGAGCCCGGGGTCGGCACCGCCTTCTCCATCTCCGACGACGGGGTGTGGCTGACCGCCCGCCACGTGGTCGACGGCTGCGCCACCACCGCCATCGTGGTCGGCGACGGCCAGGGCGTGGCCGCCCAGGTCCACGTCGATCCGCGCAGCGAGGCGGCGATCCTGATCACCGACGGCGGCGCGCCGGCTCTCCCGCTGGGGCTGGACAAGCCCCTTCGCCATGGCGAGCGGGCCTTCCACCTGGGCTATCCGCAGGGCCGGCCGGGCGAGGCGACCTCCCGGCTGATCGGCAGCGAGACCCTGGTCGTGCGCGGCCGCGGCGCGCGCACCGAGCCGGTGCTGGCCTGGACCGAGACCGGCCGCACCGAGACCCTGGCGGGCACGCTGGCCGGGCTGTCGGGGGCGCCGGCGCTGGACGCCGCCGGGCGGGTGATCGGGGTGACCGTCGCCGAGGCCCCGCGCCGGGGCCGCATCTACACCACCGCGCCGGAGACGGTGCGCGCGACGCTCGCCACCCTAGAGGCGCCGGCCGCCGAGACGGAGGAGCCGGCGCCGCTGGCCGGCCCCATCACGCCGGACAACTACGGCCGCGCAGGCGACGACCTGCGCCGCAACCTGCGCATCGCCCAGGTGATGTGCCTGGCCTAGGCCGCTAGGCGCTCGCCGCCGCCTTCTCTTCGGCCTCGGCCTTCTCTGCCCGGCCCTGGCGGGCGGCGACGACGAAGGCCAGCACGATCCCCACCACCCCGATCAGCGTCGAGTAGGCGAAGAAGGCGAGGTAGCCGGCGCCGAGCGCGTGCGGGGTCACCCCCGATTTCTCCATCGCCTGGGCGTAGGCGTCGGGCGGGGTGCGGGCGAACACGCCGGCCAGCCCCGCGAACAGACCGCCGCCGTCGGCGCTGGCCGCCGCCCCCTCGACGATGCGCCCCGACTGCGAGGCGACCAGCTTGCCCGGCAGGGCGTAGAGCGAGGAGAACAGGGCATACTGGGTGGCGGTGAAGCCGGCCGAGGTCAGGCTCGACATGTAGGCGATCAGGCAGGTGCCGGAGAGGCCCGAGGCCACGTTGTCGATCCCGATGGCGATGAACAGCGCCGGAAGGCTGGCCCCCTGCAGCGCCAGCCAGGCGAACACCAGATTGCTCAACGGCCCCGCGAAGGCGCCCAGCACCAGCGCCCGCAGGAGTCCGAGGCGGGCGACGGCGACCCCGCCCAGGCCCACGCCGAGCACCGACATGACCACGCCGAAAACCTTCCGCACCTCGGCGATCTCGGTCTTGGAGAAGCCGAGGTCGGCGTAGAAGGGGTTCATGATGTTCAGCACGAAGTCCGGCAGCCGGTAGAGGCAGATCAGCGCCAGAATCAGCGCCGCGACCCCCCGATAGCGGGCGAAGAAGTCGCGGAGCGGATCGCCCAGGGCCGAGAACAGATAGACGCCGGGCCGCGTGCGCACGCCGGGCAGCGGCGAGGCGGCCAGCGCGATGACGACGAGGCCCACGGCCACCGCGGCGAGCTGGAAAAACACGCCCTGCGGCTTGGCTTCCCAGGCCGCCGTCACGGCCTCGGCCGCGCCGGGCAGGCCGACCGCCTTCAGGCCCGCGGCGAGCAGCGAGGCGTCGGCCGCCAGCCCCGAGCCCATCACCAGGGCGGCGAGGGCGAACAGCGCCAGCCGCGCCAGCCACTCGGGGATCTCCAGCGCCGGCCGCGAGGGCAGGCCCTCGGCATGGATCGGACGGATCTGGTGGTCCTTTTCGCGCGGGGCGGCCAGGGCGCCGCCGACGCCGACCAGCATCAGGGCGGCCATCACCCCGTAGGAGATGTTCCAGTTGAAGGCGTCGGCCAGCAGCAGCGGCGCGGCGCCCGCGGTGATCATGGCGATCCGGTAGCCCCATTGGTAGGCGGCCGCGAGCGCCCCCTGCTTCTCGGTCGTGCCGGCCTCGATCCGCCAGGCGTCGATGACGATGTCCTGGGTGGCGGCGGTGAAGCCGACGAACACCGCGAACGCCGCCATCAGGCCCAGGCTGGCGGCCGGGTTGGTCCCGGAGATCAGCCACAGGCCCAGCATCACCAGGCCCTGGCAGACGATCATCCAAGAGCGCCGGTGGCCGAGGACTGCGTTGAGGACCGGCACCCGCGTGCGGTCGATCAGAGGCGCCCACAGGAACTTCAGCGAATAGGCCAGCGTCGCCAGGCTGAAGATGGCGATCACCTTCAGCGACAGGCCCGCATCGCGCAGCCACAGCGACAGGGTGTCGAAGATCAGGAGGTTGGGCAGGCCCGAGGCGAAGCCCAGGGCCAGCATGACGAGGCTGCGGCGCTCCCCGTAGACGGCGATGGCGCCGAGGGTGCTGGTCTTCTTCTCGGACGTGACGTCGGCGGTCATCGGGCCTCCGGGCGGGCCGGCGTCAAGGCTGCCCGCAGGCGGCCGAAGTTGGCGTGCGCCGCGCGGCCCGTCCAGCGGGCGCTAGGTCGCGGCGCTACCCGGCCCGGGCCCGCTGGGGCTTGCCGGTCCAGCCCGGCCGGGTCCAGCGGGCCAGCGCCGCACGCAGCGCCGCGGGCGACAGAGGCTTGACCAGGAAGTCGTCCATGCCGGCCGCCAAGCAGGTATGGCGGTCGTCCTCGAAGGCGTTGGCGGTCAGCGCGACGATGGGCGTCGGAACGCCGGCCCGGCGCAGCGCCCGGGCGGTGTCGACCCCGGACATCCCCGGCATGCGCATGTCCATCAGCACCAGGTCGAAGGCGGTGAGTTCGGCCGCCTCCAGCGCGGCCTGGCCGCTGGAGACGTGGTGACGGCGCAGCCCTCCCGGCTCAGGAGAGCCTGGGCGAGCAGGGCGTTGACCGGATTGTCCTCGACCAGCAGCACCCGGGCGCCCGGCGCGATGGCAGGGGCGGCGCGCTCGTCGTCGTCGGTCCGGCCGGCAGGCTCGGCGCCGACGGCGGCCAGCACCCGCTCGGCCAGCGACCTGCGGCGCAGCGGCTTGACCAGATAGCCGGCGAAGCCGGCCTGGCGGTAGCGGGCGATGCGGTCGCGCTGGTTGAGCTCCAGCAGCACCACGGCGGTGCGGCCTTGCGGCCGGCCAAGCGTGCGGGCGCCCTCGGCGAGGGCATGGTCCAGCAGCAGCACGTCGTCGGGCCCCGTCCCGGCCACCACCGCCTCGACGCTGTCGGCGACCACCGCCCGCGCGCCGCAGGCCTCGAGCTGACGACGCGCGCCCTCGCGCACCACGGGGTTGGGGGAGGCCAGGCCGACCGTCCGGCCGGCGAGCGGCGGGGCCGCAGGCGCACTCTGGTCCGGCGCGGCCGCGAACGCAGCCTCGAACCAGAAGGCCGCCCCGCCGCCGGCGGCGGCTCCGATTCCCACCTCCCCGCCCATCGCCGAGGCCAGGCCGCGGGCGATGGCCAGGCCCAGCCCTGCGCCGCCGAACTGGGTGGCGTGCGCCGGTTCGGCCTGGGCGAAGGCCTCGAAGATGCGGTCCCGGGCCTGCGGCGCGACGCCGGGCCCGGTGTCCTCCACGACGAAGCGCAGGCGACGCCCGCGCCGCTCGACGCTCAGCAGGACGCCGCCGGTCTCGGTGAACTTGACGGCGTTGCCGGCGAAATTGAGCAGGATCTGGCGCAGGCGGCCCTCGTCGGCGACGATCCCGCCGACGCCGACGGGCGCCGCCCAGGCGATCTCCAACCGCCTCCCCCGGGCCCTGGGGCTGAGC
>JAQVDF010000162.1 GCA_028698405.1 Phenylobacterium sp.
CCAGGTGACCGCGCCGAGCGCCAGTTGCCTGTGCGTCGCCACCAGGGCGCAATTGCGGGTGTAGCGGGCCCGATCATGGGTCAGGCGGTTCTTGTCGAAATCGTTCTCGAACGGATCGCCCGGCGCGCCCACGTAGTCTTCGAGCCGCCCGCGGCGCACCCGCCGGCCGAGCAGCAGGCGCACCAGAAAGTGGGGCGCGGGCCTGGTGGTGAGCGCCAGCATCGGCGCCGACAGCACCGCGCTGGCGAAGTTCGCCGCCTGCCCCTTGGCCAGCGCCAGCAGGGTCAGGCAGCCGCCCATCGAATGGGCGACCGCGAGCCAAGGCTTGGGCGCCCGCCCCTCGAACGCCGCCAGCAGCCGGTCGAAGTCGGTCAGGAAGTCGTCGAAGCCTTCGGCGTGGCCCTTCAGCGGCTCGGGCAGCAGCCGGTGCGAGAGCCCCTGCCCGCGCCAGTCGTGGGTCAGCACCGCGAAGCCGCGGTCCAGCAGCTCGCCGATGGTCTCGTAATACTTCTCGATGACCTCCGTGCGCCCGCCGCTCAGCACCACCGTACCGCGCGGCGCCCCCTTGGGCGTGAACAGCGCCGCGCGCAGCCGCGCCCCGCCGGCGCCCTGGAACCATTCGGCGGCCCCGCCCGGCGGGACCGGGTTGTCGGGGCTCTCCAGCAGCGGAGCGGGCTCGGCCATGGCGCGTCCCTTCTCAGGCGAGCTTGGAGAACAGCGCCTGGATCTTGGGCTGGAGCTGCATGGCCAGACCCATGTTGGACAGCTTCATCCGCCCGGTCATGATCGCCGCCATCGGGTCGAGCTTGCGCTTGCCCAGCGCCTCCAGGTCCTTGAGGCTGATGGTGACGGTCAGGTCCGCGGGCCGGTCCTCGTTGGTGACGCTGGCGCCGTCCAGGTGGATCACGCCGGCGCCCTTGAGATTCAGCTTCACGCTGTGGCCCAGTCCCTCGCCGCCGGCCATGGCGGTCTTCAGGCGATCGGTGAGTTCCTCGAGCGTCGGCATGTCTTTCCCCCAATGGCTGGCCGAACACGATTAGCCCGGCTCTAAGGCTCCGTCAGCGGCTTTCCGGCTCCGGCGTAGGCGCTGACGCGGGCGCGGCCTGGGCCGGCTTGACGAACCGCAGGGTCATCCGGTCGCTCTCGCCGATCAGGTCGTACTTGGCGCGGTCGAAGGCCGGGTCCGGCGGCGCGCCGCGCGGGGCGGTGGCCCGCACCGGCGGCAGGGTCCAAACGCCGAACGGATGGTCCTTGGTGTCCTTGGGATTGGCGTTGATCTCGCTGGCCTCCTGCAGGACGAACCCCGCCTCCTTGGCCAGCTGGATCACGTAGTCCTGCTGGACGTAGCCGCTGGCGGCCAGCGCGTCCTGCGCCTGGCCGGGGTCGGCGCGGTGCTCCTCGATCCCCAGCACCCCGCCGGGCTTGAGGGCGGCGAAGGCGTCGGCGAACGCCTTCTCGGCGATGCCGGCGGCCATCCAGTTGTGCAGGTTGCGCAGGAACAGCGCCATGTCCGCCGAACCGGCCGTGGCGACCGGCCCGCTGGTCGGCCCGAAGGCGGTGACCTCGACCTCGCCGTAGAGCTTGGGCTTCTCCTCCAGCTTGCGCTTGAAGGCGGCGACCACTTCCTGCGAGGCGGCGTCCTGCGGCTGCAGGTTGGCGGCGTAAAGCTTGCCGCCGGTAGCGGCCAGGAAGGGCGCCAGGATGTCGGTGTACCAGCCGGCTCCCGGCCAGAACTCGACCACCGTCATCCCGGGCTTCAGGCCGAAGAACTCCAGCGTCTCCTGCGGGTGGCGGAAGGCGTCGCGGGCCTTGTCCTCGCTCGTGCGCCAATCGCCGGCGACGGCCTCGGCCAGAGTCATGCCCCGGCCCTTGGGCTCGGGCGCCTTTTCCGGCGCCGGCGTTTCGCCGCCCCCGCGTCCGCAGGCGGCGAGCGCCGCGGCTCCCAACAGAACGAGGCTGCTGCGCCGGCTCAGGCCGGTCGCCCGATCGCTTGGCATGGCGTCTCCTGCTGTTGGCCCCGCCCCGACCTAGCGTCGGGGCGCGGCGGGGTCATCAGCCCGGCTTGCGGAACCGCAGCGTCATACGGTCGCTCTCGCCGATCTCGTCCCACTTGGCGCGGTCGAAATCGGGGTTCGCCGGCTGGCCGGCGGGCGAGGTGCGGCGGTTCGGCGGCAGGGTCCAGACGCCGAACGGATGGTCCTTGGTGTCCTTCGGGTTGGCGTTGACCTCGGACTGCGCCTCGATCTGGAAGCCGGCCTTCTCGGCCGCCGCCACCACCGTGGCCACGGCGACGTAGCCGTCGCGCGCCTCGGGAACCTGCGGCCGCGGGTCGGCGCGGTGCTCCTCCACCGCCAGCACGCCGCCGGGCTTCAGGACCGCGTAGAAGTCCGACAGCGCCTTGTCGAGCATGCCCTCCTGCCACATCCAATTGTGGATGTTGCGGGCGGTGATGACCATGTCGGCGGAGCCTTCCGGCCCCAGCGGACCGGACCGGGCGCCGAAGCCCGCGTACGCGATCTTCCCGAACGTCGCCTCGTCCGCATACTTGGCCTCGAACGCCGCGCGGGCCTTGCGGGCCGCCTCGGGCAGGTCGGGGTTGGCGAGGTCCGCGGCGGTCGCCACGTAGGTCCCGCCGGTCGCCTTGGCGTAGGGGGCCAGGATCTCGGTCCAATAGCCGGAGCCTGGCGACACCTCGATCACCGTCTGCCCAGGCTTCAGGCCCCAGAAGGTCAGCGTCTCGTAGGGGTGGCGGTGGGCGTCGCGCGCCTTGTGCTCGGCGCTGCGCTGCGGCCCGTCGACCGCCGCCTTCAGGGCGTCGTCGGCCATCGCCGGGGCGGCGAGGGCGAGGGTTCCGGCCAGGGCTGCGGCGGCGAAACGGCGTAGGGACATCTGAAGGGCCTCCCGTTGTTGTCGTTGTGCCAGGCCAGCATCCCGGCCCTGCTTTGCAGAGATATTGCGAAGCGCTCTCACAAGCGAGGCCATTCGCGGCCCGACAGCGCCGGCGCGCACGCTCCAGGCTGAATTGGCTGAGGTTTTCTTCCCCTTGAAAGCTTCGCGACCGCTGCCCACCTGAACCGTCGGAAGGCGCCGATCCCGGGCCTTCTCGGACGCCGACGAGGCCGATGCGGCTCGTCCCGGTCCGGCAACGCAACCTTGCTCATGAAGAAGGATGTGACCTGATGCGTACCCTCGACTTCTCGCCCCTCTACCGCTCCGTCGTCGGCTTCGACCGACTTGCAAGCCTGCTCGAAACCGCCGCGACCGAGGCGGCCAGCGGCTACCCGCCGTACAACATCGAGCGCACCGGCGATAACGCGTACCGGATCGAGATCGCCGTCGCCGGCTTCAAGCCCGAAGAGCTGAATATCGAGGTCAAGGAGAACCTCCTGACCGTGCAGGGCCGCAAGGCCGCCAACGACGACCAGCGCCGGTTCCTCCATCGCGGCCTCGCCGAGCGCAACTTCGAGCGCCGGTTCCAGCTCGCCGACTATGTGGTGGTAGCCGACGCGGCCCTGGCCGACGGCCTGCTGTCGATCTCGCTGCGCCGCGAGCTGCCCGAGGCGCTCAAGCCGCGCCGGATCGAGATCAACAGCGTCCAGCCGGAGCCGGCCCTGATCGAAGGGGAAGCCGCCGAAAAGGCCGCCTGAGGTCCGCGGAGGCGTAGCGAGACCGCCGAGGGGCGGGGCCGTAGGGCCTCGCCCCTTTTCATTGCCTAGATGACGCCTTCCAGGCCCCGCGCGCCGTGGCGGCGGGCGCCGGTGACGTCGACCAGCTTGAGCAGCGCGCCGCTGAAGTTGGCCCGCGAGAGGTCGGCGCCGGCGAGGACGGCTTGGCGCAGGTCGGCGCGCGCCAGGTCGGCGTTCTTCAGGTTAGCGCCCGACAGATTGCACGGCAGCACCCGGTCGGCGGCAATCAGCAGCGGGCCCATCTGCGCCTCCCGAAGGTCGGCCCCGGCGAGCTTGGCGCCGACCAGGCGCGCGCCACGCAGGTCGGCCCGCCGCAGGTTGCAGGCCCTCAGGTCGGCGTTCTCCAGGTGGGCGCCCTGCAATTGCACCCCGCCCATATCGAGGCCGTAGAAGGTGGCCCCCTTGGCCGACAGGGCGGTCAGATCGAAGCCGCGGATGGATTCCAGCGCCCGAAGGTCCGCGCCGTCGAACACCGAGGGCTTGCCCTCCGCTCCGCCGGTCTCGCACCAGCGGGCGTGCTCGCGGATCATGGTCTTGTAGGGCAACTCCTCGACCGAGGTGCCGGCCGGGGCGTCGGTGAGCACGCCGGTCAGGTCGGCCTGGCTGACGTTCCAGGCGACCGTCTTGGCGCCCACCAGCACCGCGTCGGTCAGGTTGGCGCCCGCCAGGTCGGCGCCGGACAGATCCGCCCCGGCGAAGTTCACGCCGGTCATGTTGGCCTGCTTGAGGTTGGCGCGGATCAGCTTGGCGTCCTTCATCACCGCGTCGGTGAAGTCGGCCTTGGTGGCTACCACGCCGGACAGTCGCGAGCGCTCGAGGTTGGCGCCGGCCAGCACCGCCCCCTGCACCTCGCCGGCGCGCGGCATCGCCTCCAGAATCCGGAGGCCTTTCTCACGGTCCGGCAGGGCGATGGCGCCCTCGCGCAGGTCGGCCTCGAAGAGGTCGGCGCCGGTCAGGTCCGCGCCGCGCAGGCAGGCGCCGCGCAGGTCGGCCCGCCGGAGCGAGGCGTCGCGCAGGTTGGCGTTCTGCATGTCCGCGCCGAACAGGTTGGCGTGGTCCAGCCGCACGCCGCGCATGTTGCAGTCGGCCAGGATGACCCCGGTCATGTCGGCGTCGCAGAGGTTCTTGCCCGACAGGTCCAGGCCCGAGAGGTCCATCCAGGCGAACACCGCCCGCGCCCCGCCCGGGCGCGAGGTCCACAGCCGGTCGTGCTTGGCGCAGATGAGCTCGACGTCGGCCTGGGTCAGGCGGCGAAGCTGGGTCGGGCTGGGCCTGGCGCTGATCAACACTTCCGGTCCATCGAAACAAGCGGGTGGTCCGGTTCTAGCCGGTGGCGATTAACGGTCTGCTGACGCCTTAACCATGCGCCCTGCCCAGAAGGTGGATCCGCCCCTCACCCGACCGCGGCCGCCGCGCGCACGCCCCGCCCGATCGCCCGCGAAGCGAGCCAGTGGGCCGCGATGGTCAGGCAGATCACCGGGATCAGCGCCGCCAGCCCGATCTGCAGCGAGGCCTCGCCGAACTCGGCCGCGGCGCGGTCGCTGACCATGCCCACGAACACCGGCCCGCCGCCCAGGCCGATGATGTTGAGCACGAACAGCAGGATGGCGCCCGACACCGTCCTCATCGCCGGCGGGGCGGCGTTCTGCACCACCGCCAGCGCGGGGGCGAGGTACATGTTGTTGAGCAGGGCCGGCCCGGCGAAGCAGAGCAAGGCAAGCGGCCAGCTGGGCGCCATCAGGAAGCCGATGAAGCAGGGAATGGAGACGGCGAAGGCCAGGGCCGGCACGAAGGCGTACCAGCGCGGGTCCACCCGGCTCAGCCGGTCGACCAGCCAGCCGGCCCCGAAGGTTCCGATGGCGCCGGT
>JAQVDF010000163.1 GCA_028698405.1 Phenylobacterium sp.
AGGCCTCGCCGGCCGCCAGCCGGCGGGCCTCTTCATCCGGCGGCAGGGGACCGCCGCGGAACGCCTCCATCGCCCCGTGAGGGGCGTGGCCGATCTCGGCCAGGATCTCCTTGCGGGTGCGGAAGCAGCGGTAGACGAGGCCTTCGCGCGCCAGCGCCTCCAGGGCGGCGCGGTAGTCGGCAAGGTGCTCGGACTGTCGGCGGACCGGTTGTTTCCAGCTCAGGCCCAGCCAGGCGAGGTCCTCGGAGATGCCCGCCTCGTACTCGGAGCGGCAGCGGGTGGCGTCGATGTCCTCGATGCGCAGCAGGAAGCGCCCGCCGGCGGCCCGGGCGGCCTCGTGGGCGCAAAGGGCCGAGAAGGCGTGGCCGCGGTGCAGCCGGCCGGTCGGGGAGGGGGCGAAGCGCGTGACGAAGCGGGCGGCCACGCCGACGGCTTTAGTCGTTCAGCCCCCGAGCGAACACCCCCATGTGCTCGAAGACGCCGCGGAAGAAGGCTTCCTCTCCGCCCAGCGCTTCCTTGAGGTGGGCGAACTGCTGGAAACCGCCGATCTCGGCCAGCCCGTGGGCGGCGCACCAGGCGGCGATGGTGGCCAGCTCGAGACCGACCGGGTCGGAGGGGTCGGCGCCGGCGGCGATCAGGGTGTCGCGCGTGCGGCAGTAGGCGGAATCCTCGCCCTCGTGCAGGTGTTCGGGCAGCGCCTCCTTGTCGCGCGAGCGCTTGTACATCACGCGGTAGAGGGCCGGATGCTCGCGGGCGAAGCAGACATAGGCCACGCCCAGCGAAGGCATCGCCGCACGTGGGGAGGGGGCGTTCTCGCCCGCAGCCTTCATCGCTTCGTTGAGAATGCGCCAGCCTTCGTCGGCGACGGCGTCCAGCAGTTCGCCCTTGTCCTTGAAGTGGTGGTAGGGCGCGGCCGGGCTGACCCCCGCCTCTCGCGCCACCGCCCGCAGAGAGAGCGCCGCCGGCCCCTTGGTCTCGAGGATCCGTCGGGCCGCGTCGATCAGCGCGCGCCGCAGGTCTCCATGGTGGTAGGGGCGCGCTTCGGCGGCGCTTTCAGTTTCTCTCATAGGCAGAACCCTAAAACTGAATCTGGACGCCGTAAAGATACATCTTGACGGCGCTCAGATCGGCGCTATCTTAGCGTCGTTTAAATAACAAAGCCCCGCTCCCCCGGGGTTCGAACTGAAAGGTGTGTGTCGTCATGTCTCTCGCTAATTTCGAACGTCTCTTCGACCGCGCGGCTCCGTTCTACCTACTGGCTCTCGGCCTCCTCATGGCCTTCGCCACGGCTTCGGCGCTCTGAGCGGTCATCAAAGTCGACGCAGGAAGGGGACCCGACGGGGTCCCCTTTTTTTGTAGGGGCCCACGGTCCCTGAACGCCCTCTCTCCTTGTGGGAGAGGGTGGCGCCCGCAGGGCGTCGGGAGGGGGTCGCTCCGAGCCGGCAATTTCGGGGATCCACTGCCCAGGCCGCCGCCAAACCCTGTTATGCAAATCCGCATAGCCGTACGGCGTAAATTTATATTTGAGCGGTGTTTAGATTGTGCCATCTTGTCGCTGTTCAGATCGCATCGATCTGAAGCAGCCATGGAGATGAGATATGTCGCTCAACCGTTTCGCCCGCACCGCCGACGCCCTGGTGGCGGTCTTCCTGCTGTTCATCAGCTTCACCGTCGCGGGCGGCGCCGCCGTTCTGGGCGCGTAGGGCCGATGCGGCGTCGAACGCGGCGGGCCGGAATCTGCGCAAGGTCCGGCCCGCCGTCATGGAGACGCCATGGTTTTTGAATTATTGTTCCCGGAACGCGGATCGATATTGCCGATTCGACTTCCTGGGGCTCCAAGCGACGAGGCGTTGTCTTCAGTCCAGTAGCGTACCCGACCAGAGCCATCGAGCTCGCGCAGAGTACCGGCCATGCAGGTGCTTAGTCACCCGCCCTCCGGCTGGCCGGCCTTGGTGCTGAATGCGGACTTTCGTCCGCTCAGCTACTACCCGCTGTCCCTGTGGCCGTGGCAGGAGGTCATCAAGGCGGTGTTCCTCGACCGGGTCGACGTGGTCTCGACCTACGACCACGAGGTTCGCTCCCCCTCCTTCAGCATGAAGCTGCCGAGTGTGGTCTCGCTGAAGCACTACGTGACGCAGGACCGGCCGCCCGCCTTCACCCGCTTCAACCTGTTCCTGCGCGACGCCTTTTGCTGTCAGTACTGCGGCTGCGCCGAGGACCTGACCTTCGACCACGTCGTGCCGCGCTCCAGGGGCGGGCGCACGACCTGGGAGAACATCGTCACCGCCTGCGCCCGCTGCAACCTGATCAAGGGCGGGCGTACGCCGGCCGAGGCCGCCATGCACCCGCATCAGCGGCCCCGCCGCCCCAGCGCCTGGGAGCTGCAGGAGCGCGGCCGCCGCTTTCCGCCCAACCACCTGCACAAGAGCTGGCTGGACTTCCTCTACTGGGATGTCGAGCTGGAGGCCTGACAGGGCTCAGCGCGCGACCGTGCAGGCCGTTCGTCCCGGGTCGACGATGTGCACGCCGTTGGCCCGCCGGTTTTCCTCTCGCTCGAAGTAGACCGCCCGCTGCCCGGAGCGGTCCGGCTGCAGGCGGCCCACGGCGCCGGCGAAGGCGCCGCTGGTCAGGCGGATCCTGTCGCCCTCGCGCACGAACGAGCCGGAGGCGCTGTTGGTCCGGTAGGTCCCGTTCGGCGACAGGGTCAGGGTCACCATGTTGGACATGCGCAGCTGGTAGTTCGGCAGATCGCCGGCCACGACGCCGCCGACCCGCTCCATCCAGGCGCAGGTGAGCTTGGCGGTGGGCAGGGCGACCGCCTTCGGCGCGGCCGAGCCGGCGCCGGCCTTGCCGAACTTCAGCACGCCCTTGGCGGAGCCGACGATGGTGTTCCCGGCCACGAAGCCGCCGGCGTGGCCGTCGATCGAGGTGGTCGTGCAGGGACCGCCGATCTCGACCCGGTAGCGGCCTTCCTCGATGCGGAAGTGGCACCGGCCGTTCTCGTAGAATGAGCCGCCCCTGGCCAGCGGCCCGCGCACCGTCACGCCGCGGATGGTGGCGGCGCCCGTGCCGGTGAAATCGCCGCCGGAGAGCACCGCGTCGATCGACCAGGTCCCCGAATTGCCGTCGTTGTCCTGCAGCGTCCCCTCGCCCTGGACGGCGCCGAGGTTGGGCGTGACCTGTGCGCCCTGGGCCATCGCCGCGCACGGCGCCGAGGCCGCGCCGAACAGCGCGAGCCAAACCGAAACTCTGGACATCTCAACCCCCAAGAAGGCGCCGAGGCCCGGGCGGCGCATGCAGGCCGCCCGAATTGGCGGCCGCATCGTTCTTAGACCGGCGACGGTGGCGTCGGAACGGGCCGGCGCTCAGCCCTGCACGATCTGGGTGAGGACCCCGCCGGTCTCCGAGGGGTGCACGAAGACCTGGCCCTTCACCGGATTGCCGGGGCCAGGGTCGCCGACCAGCCTCACGCCTTTCTCGCGCAGCTCGGCGACCGCCTTGTCGATGTCGTCGACCTTCATGGCGATCAGGTGGACGCCCTCGCCGCGCTCGGCCAGGCGCTTGGCGATGGGACCCGTCTCGTCGATGTTCGAGACCAGTTCGACGAAGGACTCCGGGAACCGGAAGAAGGCCATCTTCATGCCGGCGGCCGGGGCCTCGCGCCGCTCGCTGACGGCCTGGCCGAAAATGGTCTCGTAGCGGCCGACCGCGGCGTCCAGATCCTTCACCGCGACGACGACGTGATCCACACCCTTGAACATGGCGAACCCTCTCCTGCAGGGAGATCAGGGTTATCAGCGGCGAGGCCGGGCGCCAATGCGAGCGTCGCCCAACTCTCGCTTAATCCCCGAGGAGCTAGATTGCGTCCTCCTCCCCGTGTGGAGGAGGTGGCCCGCGCAGCGGGTCGGAGGAGGGGTCGTACAGGCCCATCCGCCGGTTGATGCACAGAGCCCGGGACGAAGCGACCCGTCTCCCGACGCCCTTCGGGCGCCACCCTCTCCCACAAGGGGAAAGGGAACCCACAAGGGGAAAGGGGAGCGGTCTCTAGCGGTCCTGGGTCTTGCTGATGACGACGCCCGCGCCGGCGCCGACGGCGGCGCCCACAGGGCCGCCGAGGATCAGGCCGGCGGCTGCGCCCGTGGCGGCCCGCTGCTCGGTGTTGTGGCCGCAGCCGGCCAAGGCCAGCGCCAGGGCGGCGAAAGCGGTGATGGAAACTGCGCGCACGGAGCCCCTCCTCGTACCGGGGGCTGGTTGGTCGACGATTCGGACCAAAATCAGGCGCCGCGCAGCACCGGCCCGGACCTGAGGCTGCCGTGCGAGGCGCCCAGGTGGGCGGCGATCGCCAAGTGCCGGGTGGAGGGTACGCCGAAGGCCATCACCGATCGGGCCGCCCGTTTGCCGGCGTCCACCGCGTGGCGGGCCCAGTGCACGAACTCGCCGTCGTCCGCGAGGTCGGTCGGACACTCCACCGAGACGCCCTGCAGGCCCACGGAGGCCAGGATGTGGCTGTCGCCGTAGGGCTGGCACCGTCGGCCGACCAGCAGCAGGCAGTAGGGCCGGATGGCCGCCAGCGCCGCCGACAGCCCGGCCTCGGGCACCCCCTCGATCTCCGTGACCTCGCAGACCAGGCCCTTCAGGACCGTCTCGCGCGCCTGCTTGAAGTAGCCGACCAGGGCCTTGCGGCCGTGGGTGTTGGAGAGGCTGACGTAGGACACCGGCAGGATCAGCGTCAGCTCCTTGGCGCCCTCGGACTCCACTTGCAGCCGGTCGAGGCCGCGGGAGAGGGTGGCGAGGTCGATGCGCTCGAGGTCGGCGCGGGTCAGCCGCAGGATCTCGTCGACGGTGAGCGGCCGCTCGGCCTCGACGTCGATGACCTGCCGGGCCATCCGGTAGCCGATCCGGCGGAAGGCCTTCAGTTCAAGCACCGGCTCCAACCGGCAGGAGACCCGCAGCGGACGTCCGTTTGCGGCGACGAACCGGGACTCCGGCCTGGAGGGCTCGGTCGTCTCGATCTGGCGTGCGACGGCGCTCATCCGGCGGCGGTCTCCCTCCCGAGCCGCATCCCAACGCGCCGGGCTTACCGGAGCGAGCCTAGGGGCCGGCGGTTAAACCCCCCTAGCGGTGGGGAGGCTCTCGGCGCGGCGGATTGTCGCGGTCGGCCTAGTTGAAGTTCTGCGCCAGCCGGAAGGCGGCGGGCAGGATCAGCACCCCCAAGAGGCAAGGGAAGATGAACAGGATCAGCGGCACGGTCAGCTTGGCCGGCAGCGCCAGAGCCTTCTCCTCGGCCCGCAGCATCCGCTTGGTGCGCATGTCGGCGGAGAAGACGGTCAGGGTCTCGCCGAGACTGGTGCCCATATCCTCGGCCTGGCGCAGCATGGTGGCCAGCGCGCGGGCGTCCTCGATGCCGAGCCGGTCGGCGAAGCTGGACCAGGCCTCCTTGCGCGCCCGCCCGGCGCGTAGCTCCAGGGTCAGATAGCGCAGGTGGACCGTCAGGTTCGGGTAGCGGCGGGCG
>JAQVDF010000164.1 GCA_028698405.1 Phenylobacterium sp.
CGCCAGCTCCAGCGGTGCGGTCGGGCGGCCGAAGACGTCGCGGATCACCGCGTCGGCCTCCTTGGCCGAGCGGGGGCCGAAGCCGGTCCAGAACATCTGCCGATGGGAATCCCAGTGCGCGTCGCCTGCGCCTTCCTGGACGACGCCGTCCGGCAGGGTGACGATCTCGTCGATCAGCCGGCGGGCGCGAAGGGCTTCGAAGGCCTCGCGGAAGGGGCCTTCCTCGCCCTGCCGCTCGGGGTGTCGGAAGCGGGCCATCAGGGCCGTGCGGTCGAGCACGATGGCGGCGTTGGCCGGGAACACCATGTCGGGCAGGCCGGGCCGGCCGGGGGTGATCTCCACCCGCGCGCCGGCCGCCTGCAGCGCCGCGCACAGCGCCGCCGAAGCGCCGCGGGCGGCCTCGGTCCGCGCCTTGGCGCACTCGGCCCAGGCGTCCGGCCGCATCCACGGATTGATCTGGTAGCTGACCTCGTAGTGACCGGGATCGGTCATCAGGATCAGCGGATGGCTGGTCATACGCTTCACCTCAACCACGACGGGATGAGACGAGCATGCCAAGCGGTTCCGCTATCGAATAGCCGAAGAGTTGCTCAAGATTCGCGCGAAAACTTGACGAAATGACATGGCCAGATGACGATCTGGCATGGACGAGATCGACCGCAAGCTGATCAGCCTGCTGCGGGCCAACGGCCGCGAGTCGATCTCCAGCCTCGCGGCCCAGCTGAAGGTTTCGCGCGGCACGGTGCAGAACCGCATCGACCGCATGCTGGCCAGGGGCGACATCCTCGGTTTCACCGTCCGGACCCGCAGCGATGTCGAGGACGAGCGGATCCGCGCGGTGATGGCCATCAACATCGAAGGCGAACGCTCGGCCGCGGTGGTCAAGGCGCTGCGCGGCTTCAAGCAGGTGGAGGCGATCCACTCCACCAACGGCCGCTGGGACCTGATCGCCGAGCTCGCCTGCGAGAACCTGGCCGAGTTCTCCCGCACCCTGGACGACATCCGGCTGATCGAGGGCATCGCCCAGACCGAGACCAACATTCTCCTGGCGACCCAGAGGTTCTGAGCCGCGGGGCTGGGCGCATCCGTAGAGGCCCGGAATTGGACGCCCCGCGCCCGCGGGCCCATATGCGGCCCATGACGACCGACGCCGCGCCCCGCCGAGACCGCACCCAGATCGCCCCCGGCTACTCGGTCGGCGTGACCGAGGAGATGATCCGGGAACTGGTGCACGCCTTCTACGCCCGGGTGCGGGCCGAGCCGGTGCTGGGGCCGATCTTCAACGCCGCCATCGACGATTGGGACGAGCACCTCGCAAAGCTGTGCGACTTCTGGAGCTCGGTGCTGCTGATGACCGGCCGTTTCAAGGGGCGGCCGATGGCGGTCCACGTGCAGACGCCGGGCGTCGAGCCCGAGCACTTCGGCCGCTGGCTCGAGCTGTTCACGCGTACGGCGCAGGAGCTTTGGCCGCCGGCCGCCGCCGACCTGGTGGTGGGCCGCGCGCACATGATCGGCCGCAGCCTGCAGATGGGCATCGCCGTCAGCCGGGGCGAGATCCCTTAGGGCGCGTTCCGGCGTTCTGCGGTCGCCCGCCATCGGCTATAGCTGGCGCATGAACGCGCCATTCAATCCCGACGCCCTGCCGCAGTGGCGGCTCGACGACCTCTACGCCGGCCGTGAGGACCCGAAGATCGCCGCCGACCTGGCCGCCGCCAGATCCGCCGCCGAAGACCTCGCCAAGCTGGAAGGCAAGCTGACCGAAGCCCGCGCCGACGCAGCGCGCCTGGGCGGCCTGCTGGACGAGGGCATCCGGCTCTACGAGCGCGGCGCCAACCTGTTGGGGGCCATCGGCGCCTACGCCGCGCTCGCCGCCTCGACCGCCAGGGACGATCCGGCCTGGGCCAAGTTCGAGGGTGACCTGCGGGCCCGCTCGGCGGAGATCGCCTCGCTGGCCCTGTTCTTCACCCTGGAGATCAACAAGCTCGAGGACGCCGAGCTGGAGGCGGCGCTGGACGCCTTCCCGAAGGCGGCGGTGTGGCGGCCCTGGCTACGCCGCGTGCGGCTGTCCAGGCCGCACGAGCTCTCCCCCGAGCTCGAGCGGATGCTGCTCGACCGCAGCCCGGCGGTCGCCAACTGGGTGCGGCTCTACGACGAGACGCTGGCCAGGCTCACCGCCAAGGCCGGCCGCGAGACCCTGACCCTGCCCGAGGCGCTGAACCGGCTGTCCGACCCGCTGCCCGAGCGGCGCAAGCAGGCGGCCCAGGGCCTGGCCAAGGCGCTGGCCGAGCGCACTCCGGTGCTGGCGCTGGCGCTCAATACCCTGGCCTTCGAGAAGCAGGTCGAGGACCGCTGGCGGCGCTACCCGTCCCCGGCCGCCTCGCGCCACATCGCCAACGAGGTCGACGCCGACGCCGTCGAGGCGCTGGTCGCCGCGGTGGTGGAATCCTATCCGGCGGTCAGCCACCGCTACTACCGGCTGAAGGCCAAGGTGATGGGCCGTTCGCGGCTCGACTACTGGGACCGCAACGCGCCGCTCGACACCAGCGCCCCGCGCACCTACGGCTGGAGCGAGGCGCAGGCCATGGTGCTGGACAGCTTCGCCGCGCTCGCGCCTCGGTTCGCCGACACCGCCCGCACCTTCTTCGCCCAGCCCTGGATCGACGCCCGGCCGCGCGCCGGCAAGCAGTCGGGCGCCTACTCGCACCCGGTCACCTCGGACAAGCACCCCTACGTGTTCATGAACTACATGGGCGAGCGGCGGGACGTGCTGACCCTGGCCCACGAGCTCGGCCACGCGGTGCACCAGACGCTGTGCGCGCCGCTCGGCACTCTGCTGGCCGACACGCCGCTGACCCTGGCCGAGACCGCCTCGATCTTTGGCGAGGGGCTGGTCTTCGAGCGCCTGCTGGCCGAGGCGACCCCGGACGAGCGGCGCGGCCTGCTGGCCGGCAAGATCGAGGACGGGCTGAACAGCGTCATCCGCCAGATCGCCTTCCATCAGTTCGAGACCGAGTTCCACGCCCGCCGGGCGCAGGGCGAGCTGTCGCCCGACGAGATCTCGCAGCTGTGGCTCAAGGTGATGGGAGACAGCCTGGGGCCGGCGATCCGTCTGAATCCCGGCTACGAGCACTACTGGGCCTACATCAGCCACTTCGTGCACGCGCCCTTCTACGTCTACGCCTACGCGTTCGGGGACCTGCTGGTCCGGGCGCTGATGGAGAAGCGGCGCGAGGACCCGGCCGGGTTCGCGCCGCTCTACGAGGACCTGCTGGCGGCCGGCGGCACGCGGACCTACGTCGAGGCCTTGAAGCCGTTCGGCCTCAATCCGCGCGAGAAGGCCTTCTGGGCCGCCGGCGTGAAGCAGATGGAGCGCCTCGTCGACGAGTTCGAGGCGCTCGTCTGAGCCGCTAGTTGGCGCCGGCGGGCGCGGCCGGTTCGGTCGGGGTCGCCGCGGTGTCGGCCGGCGCGGCCTCGCCGCCCCCGGCCGCGGCATGGGCGGCCGCCTCGGCAGCGGCCTTCAGCTGCGCCTCGGAAACCTGTTCGGGCGGCAGGTCGGTGGAGACTTCCGCCTCCGAGGTCGCCGTGTGGCTCTCGGCTTCACGGCCGCCGCAGGCGGACAGCGCGCCGGCGAGGGCGAAGGCGCCGACGAGGCCGGCGATGCGGACGGTCTTGTACGAGGTCATGGTCGAGCTCCTGACATGGGGCATGCGGAGGGGCCAACGGCCAAGGCCGCGTCGGGGTTGCAGCCTGTGACGGGACGCCTCGGCGCTTGCCATTTCTCAAACGCCCGTTAGTCAGCATCGCGCAGTCGTGCATGTGAAGAGCAAAGGATTGAGGGTGATGGCCGAGGACGCATCGCCGGCCGTCAGGCCGACCTTCGACGACGACCGCCCGGTGCATACCGAGCCGGGCGAACTGCCGCCGGAGGTCCAGTCGCCGCTCGCGCCCTTCGATGGCCGCGAGCCCGAGGCGCCGCAGTGGTTCAAGGACGCCATCGCCCAGGAGCCCGAGCGCCGCTTCGTCGAATCGCTCGGCACCAAGCTCGAGCTGCTCACCTGGGGCGAGGTCGGCAAGCCCGGCCTGCTGCTGGTGCATGGCAACTCGGCCCACGCCGATTGGTGGAGCTTCATCGCCCCGTTCCTCGCCAACAATTACCGGGTCGCTTCCATGTCGCTGGCCGGCATGGGCGCCTCGGACTGGCGCGAGACCTACGCCTTCCAGGACTTCGCCGAGGACGCCGAGGCTTGCGCCCGCGCGGCGGGGCTCTACGAAGGCGGCCGCAAGCCGATCTACATCGGCCACTCGTTCGGCGGCTCGCAGGTGTTCTACGCCGCCGCCAGCCATCCGGAACGGATGCACGCTGCCGTCCTGGTGGACACCGGCTTCGGCGGGCCGCCGCCGGCCCAGCAGAAGGAGATGGAGCGCAGAGCCGAGCGGGTGCGCAATATCCCCACCGCCGACCGCGCCAACCGCGTCTATCCGGACATGCCGACCGCACTGAAGCGGTTCCGCTTCATGCCGCCGCAGGCGCCGGGCCACCTGTTCGTCGCCGACTTCATCGCCCGCCGCTCGCTCAAGCAGGCGCCGCTGGAGGACGGCTCGGGCATGGGCTGGACCTGGCGGTTCGACCCGGCGATGTGGAACAAGCTCGACCGGACGGCGATGAACCAGCTGTCCGAGGGCGGCAAGCCGGAGGTGAAGGTGCCGCTGGCCCACATCTACGGCGAGCGCTCGGGCGTGGCCAAGCGGGCCCGCGACGGGGCGCCGTCGCCGCTGCCCGACGACATGATCCAGGTCGCCATTCCCGATTCCGACCACCACATCATGGTCGACCAGCCGCTGGCCCTGGTGGCGGCGCTGCGGGCGCTGCTGGCGGCCTGGCCGGCTTGAGCGGCGCGGCGCTCTCGTGTAGCACCGCACCAGACTGCGACTGTTCAGACAGAAAGACGACGTAAGCTCATGGCCGGATCCGCTTCCGACTATCACCGCGGCGAGATGGACATCGCGGAGCAGCAAGCGACCTTCAAGCTGGTCATGGGCCTCACCAAGTGGGGCTCGCTGGCCACGGTGGTCCTGGTTCTGTTCCTGACCCTGCTGTTCGCCACCAACGCCGGCTTCCTGGGTTCGGCGTTCGTCTCCGTGGTCGTCACGGCCATCGGCGTGCTGGTGCTGCGCGAGCGCGCGGGCGGCGGGCACTAGCCCCCATCACCTCCTAAAACGCGAAAGGCCGGGCCGCGAAGCGCGTGCTTCCTCGACCCGGCCAAAGCGACACAGCCATGGAGAGCTAGGCTGACACGATCAGCTTATACAACTCCGTGGCCGTACGGAAGCGTCCTCTAGAGCACGATCTCGAAGCTCCTGCGCACGGCTTCCTGGCCGTCGGCGCGGGTCACCACATAGGTCGCCTGGTAGCGTCCGGGCGGCCAGCCCGCCTCGGGCCGCTTCCTGCCGACGAACATCATGTGCTGGGCCCTCGGCCGCTCCATCGGCTCGGCCCGGGTGGTGGCGACCACGCCG
>JAQVDF010000165.1 GCA_028698405.1 Phenylobacterium sp.
GGCCAGCAGGCGCTCGCGGCCCTCGCCGTTTAGCTCGTCGATGCCCTGGCGCAGCCGGGCGATGGCGCCGGTCAGGTCGCTGCGCTCGGCGTGCATGGTCTCGATGCGGGCGGAAAGCTCGGCGGCCTCCTCCTCGGCGCGCAGGTTGACCGGGCCGATGGCCTCACGCTGGCGCTCCAGGTTGAACAGGTGGCTCTCGACCCCGCCGGCGTCGGTGGGGATCGCGACGGCGTCTTCCGAGAGCTTCTGGGCCAGCGCCTCGGGATCGAGACCGGAGGTCTCGCGCAGCTGCGTCTCCACCTCGGCCAGCCGCTCCTGCGCCGCCTCCAGCCGGGCGGTCAGCGAGGCGCGGCGCTCGCGGGCCTCGGAGGCGGCGGTCTCGGTGGCGCGCAGGGCCCTGTCGGCCTCGGCGCGTTCGGCCTCGGCCGCCTGCAGGGCGTCGGACGACTGGGCGCGGCGCGCCTCCGCGGCGGCGAATTCGCCCAGCAGACGCTCGCGGCGTTCCTCCAGCTTCGCCGGCGCCTCGCTGGAGGCGTCGATCTCCGCCTGCACCTTGGCGCGGGCGGCCAGCAGCTCGTCGAGCCGGGCGGTCGCGGCCTTGGCGCGACGGGCCCAGTCGTCGCGGTCGCGGGTCAGGCTTTCGAGCCGGCGGGCGCGCTGGGTCTTCTCGCGCACCTCCACGTCCAGCGCCATGCGGGCCTGGGCGGCGGCCTCGCGGGCCGGACCGGCGGCGGCGCGCGCGGCCTCGAGCTCAGCCTTCAGCGCCTCGGAGCCGTCCTGGTCGCCGGCCTCGGCCTGGACGGCGGCCAGGGCCGCTTCGGTCTCGGCGAGCTCGGCCTCGAACCGGCGGATGACGTCGTCGAGCGAGGCGGCGTGGGCCTCGCGGCGCGCCGCCTCGCGGTCCAGCGTCTCCAGCGCCTTGCGGGCCGCGGCCACGGCGCGCTCGGCGGTGGGCGGGGCGTGGCGCAGATCCTGGAGCTGGGCCTCCAGCGCCTGCAGGCGGGCGGCGGCGGCCTTGGCGGCGTCGGCCTCGGCGCGCGTCTTGGGCTCCAGCGTCTCGATCTGGGACTCCAGCTCGGCCAGACGGTTCTTCTGCTCCAGCTTCACTGCCGCCGGCTTCTTGGCCTCGGCGCGGACCGTGAAGCCGTCCCAGCGCCACAGGTCGCCCTCCTGCGAGACGAGGCGCGCGCCGGGCGGCAGCAGCGGCTGCAGCCGCTCGCCGTCGGCCCGGTCCACCAAGGCGGTGAAGGCCAGGCGCGCGGCCAGCGCCGGCGGGGCGTCCACCAGCGGGGCCAGCGGCCGGGCGCCCGCGGGCCAGGTCGGCGGGGCGGCGTCGCGCCCGCCCCAGAAGGCCGGCGCGGACCGGTCCAGCGCCGCGTCGAGATCATCGCCCAGCGCCGCGGCCAGGGCGGCCTCGTAGCCGCGGCCGGGACGGACCTTCTCCAGGGCGGTGGCGTGACCGCCCTTGCGTTGCGGGGCGACGAGTTGGGCCAGCGCGCGGGCCTCGGCGGTCAGCCGGCCGAGCTGGTCCTCCAGCTTGCGGGCCCCCTCGTGGGCGGCGTCGGCATCGGCGCGCGCCTGCTGGCGGGCGATCTCGGCCGCGTCGAGATCGGCACGAGCCTGCGTGAGCCGGGCCTCGGCGGCCGCCAGCGCCTCGCGGGCGGCGATCAGCTTCGGCTCGTCCTGGGGCGCCACGGCGGCGCGTTCGGCCCTGGCCTGATCGAGGGCGCGGCGGGTGCGGGCGACGCGGGCGGTCGCCTCCTCGACGCGGGCGGCGGCGGCCCGGCGGCGGGCTTCCTCGGCGGCGAGCCTGGCGGCCAGGGTCTCGACCCGTGCGTCGGCCTCGGCGCGGGCGGCCTCGGCGGCGCGGGCCGCGGCCTCCAGCTCGGGGACCTTCTCGGGCGCGGCGGCGACGGCGGCCTCCAGCGCGGTCAGGTCCTCGGCGAGGCGGGCCAGGGCGGCCTGGGCGTCGTCGATTATCTGGCTCTCGCGGGCCCGGTCGGCGTCGATGCGCGAGAGCTCGCGCGACAGCCGCTCGCGTTCGGCGTTGAGCTGGTCCCCCTCGCGCTCCAGCCGGTCCTTCTCGATTGCGAGGCGCCCCAGCACCGCGGCGGCCACGGCTTCCGCCTCGCGCAAGGGGGCGAGGGCCTGTTCGGCCTGGGCGGCCCGGGTGGTCGCGGCGGCGGCGGCGCGGGCGGTCGCCTCCACCTCGCCGGCGGCCTGGCCGAGCTCGCCGCCGATCCGCTCGGCCGCGGCCTTGGCCTCGGACCAGCGGGCGTAGAGCAGGGCGCCCTGCAGGGCGCGAATCTCGGCGGAGATCTTCTTGTAGCGCTCGGCCTGGCGGGCTTCGCGGCGCAGCTTGTTGAGGTTCGACTCCAGCTCGCCCAGGACGTCCTGCAGGCGCGCGAGATTGGTCTCGGCGGCCTTCAGGCGCAGCTCCGCCTCGTGCCGCCGCGAGTGCAGCCCGGAGACGCCGGCCGCCTCCTCCAGGATCAGCCGGCGGTTCTGCGGCTTGGCCCCGATCAGCTCGGAGATCTGCCCCTGACGCACCAGGGCCGGCGAGTTGGAGCCGGTGGAGGCGTCGGCGAACAGCAGCTGGACGTCGCGCGCCCGGACCTCGCGACCGTTGATCCTGTAGGTCGAGCCCGCGCCCCGGTCGATCCGGCGGATCACCTCCAGCACCGGGTGGTCGTTGAACGCCGCCGGCGCGCGCCGGTCGGCGTTGTCGATGGTCAGGGCGACTTCGGCGTGGTTGCGCGCGGGGCGATCGCCGCTGCCGGCGAAGATGACGTCGTCCATGCCGCCGGCCCGCATGGCCTTGGCGGAATTGGCGCCCATCACCCAGCGCAGCGCCTCCAGCAGGTTCGACTTGCCGCAACCGTTGGGCCCCACGATGCCGGTCACGCCCGGCTCGATGCGGAACTCCGTCGGATCGACGAAGGACTTGAACCCGGAGAGGCGCAGTCGCTGGAAGTGCACTCGGCCTCCTTCGCGCGCCCTACTTGGATGCTGCGGCGATCGCCGCGTCGAGATCGGGCAGGGTCATCGCCCCTTCCTTCACCTTCTTGCCGTTGATGACGAAGGTGGGGGTGAACTGGATGTTCCCCTCCTTGGCGGCCTTGTCGACGCGGGCGTTCAGCTCCTGCAGCGCCTCGCGGTCGCCGACGCACTTGTCGAACTGTTCCTCGGTCATGCCGGCCGACTTGGCGACGCGCAGCAGCGACTCGCGCGGGCCGCTGGTCTGCCACTCGGACTGGCTGTGGAACACGGCCGAGATGACGTCGAAATACTTGTCCTTGCCGGCGCAGCGGGCCAGCAGCGAGCCGGCGGCGGCCACCGCGGCGGGCGGGGTCAGGAACTCCTTGAAAGTGTACTGGACCTTGCCGGTGTCGACGTACTTCTTCTTGAACTCGGGGAAGACCGTCTCGTGGAACTCGGCGCAGTGCGGGCAGGTGAGGGAGGCGTATTCGACCACCTTCACCGGTGCGTTGGGATCGCCCAGCGTCATGTCCCCGGTGACGGCGTTCGCAGAGCCGCCGGCGCCGTTGGCCTGGCCGCAGCCGACGAGGGCGAAGGTGGCGGCGGCGATGGCGAGGGTGCGGCGGGTGAAGTTCGGCATGGCGAAGGCTCTACGATCCTGAATGAAGTATTAAAGCGCGATTCCCTTCGCGCGGCCCCATTGGCCAGGTTGCCGCAGGAAAGGCCGTTGGCGGGCCAAGTCAACCGCCGCGCGGAGGAGGGTGACAGGTAGGCCTGCGGCCAACCAGTCACCGGCGTCTTTCGGTGACCGGTTGGCCGCAGGCCTACCTGTCACCCCCGAATGTTCATTCCCGCCGCAGCACGTTGCGGCCCAGTTCCTCCAGCGCCTTCTTCAGCGGGCCGTCGGGCGCGGCCTCCAGGCTGCGCCTGAGTTCGGCCTCCCTGGCGGCGTCGAGCGGGGCGGGGCGGCGGATCTGCGGGCGAGGGGCGGCGACGGCCGGGCGCAGGGGCCCCTGGACGATGCGGAGGCGGCCGACGGCGCCGCTGCCGAGGAACAGGTTGACCCGGCTGACGATCTCGGCCGCCTGGTGCTGGATCAGCGCCGCGGCGGGCCCGTCGACGCGGATCTCCAGGGTCGAGGGCTGGCCGGACCGGCCTTTGATCACCTTCACCGGCTCGCTGCGCCGGGCGATGGCCTCGCCGACGATCTCGCGCCAGCGCGCCTGCAGCGCCTGCGGGCCCTGGCCGAACTTCTCGTCGAGCGCCTTCAGGGCCGGGGCCAGCATCCGCCCGGCCGGCGGCGGCGGACGGCGCGCCGGCCGCGTCCGCTTGGACGCCAGGATCTGCAGGGTCTCCTGCATGGTTGGAAGGCTGCGCCGCGGCATGGCGCCATCATATCGCACGGCCGCGCCCGCCTCACGAGCGGCTTTGGGTTCAATCGCCGCAGCAGGCGCGGTGGCGGAGCGGCCGGCGCCGGCGCTAAGGAAGGGCGTGGACGTCGCCGCCCTCCGATCCGCCCTCCTGGCCTGGTATGACGCCGATGCGCGCGTATTGCCCTGGCGGGTGGGGCCGGCCGCGGGGGCCGCGGGCGCATCGCCCGATCCCTACCGGGTCTGGCTCTCCGAGGTGATGCTGCAGCAGACCACCGTGCCGCACGCCGCGCCCTACTTCCTCGAGTTCACCAGCCGCTGGCCGACGGTGACCGACCTGGCCGCCGCGCCCGACGCCGAGGTGATGGCCGCCTGGGCGGGCCTCGGCTACTACGCCCGCGCCCGCAACCTCCTGGCCTGCGCGCGGGCCGTGGCGGCGGACCACGGCGGCGTCTTCCCCGACACCGAGGCGGGCCTGCTCGCGCTGCCGGGGGTGGGCCCCTACACCGCCGCGGCGGTGGCGGCGATCGCCTTCGACAGGCCAGCCAACGTGGTCGACGGCAATGTCGAACGGGTGATCGCGCGGCTGTTCGCGGTGGAGGCGCCGCTGCCGGCCGTCAAACCCGAGCTCAAGGCGCTGGCGGCAGGGCTGGTGCGGGACGACCGGCCCGGCGACTGGGCCCAGGCGCTGATGGATCTGGGCGCCGTGGTCTGCAAACCGAAGTCGCCCCTGTGCGAGCGCTGCCCCCTGGCGGCCCGTTGCGCGGCGCGCGGGACCGGCGCGCCCGAGACCTATCCCCGCCGCGCGGCCAAGGCCCGGCGGCCGCACCGGCACGGGATCGCCTACCTGCTGACATGCGGCGAGGAGGTGGCGCTGGTTCGCCGCCCGCCCGAAGGCTTGCTCGGCGGCATGCTGGCCCTGCCGACCAGCGACTGGCGCGAGGCGCCCTGGACCCTCGAGGAGGCGCTCGCCGCCGCGCCCGCTCCCGCTGACTGGCGGGAGGTGGGGGAGGTGGCCCACGTCTTCACCCACTTCTCGCTGAGCCTGCGGCTGCTGCGGGCGGAGGGCGACGCCGGCGCAGATTTCCACCCCC
>JAQVDF010000166.1 GCA_028698405.1 Phenylobacterium sp.
AACTCCTTGTTCACGAACGGGGCCAGGGAGACGATCGGCTGGCGGTAGGTGATCTGACGCCAGATGAAGACCGCTCCAGTGACGGCGGCGGTCACCGACAGCCACAGGATCAGGTCGTCGTCGAACCAGCCCTCGCTCGCCCCCTCCTCCAGCGCGTACTGCATGGTCAGCAGGAAGATCGTCATCACGATCAGCCCGAACCAGTCGATGCCCTTGGCCAGCGAGGGGTCCGGCTTGTCGAATCCGCCCCAGCGGCCGACCAGGAAGATCACCAACAGGCCGGTGCCCAGGTTGATGAAGAATAGCCAGCGCCAGGAGAGGGCGTCGGTCAGCCAGCCGCCCAGGGTGGGGCCGATGGTCGGTGCGAGGGTGACGACGAGGCCGGTGATGACGTTGGCGGTCACCCGCTTGTCCAGCGGAAAGACGGTCATGGCCGTGGCGAAGACGGCGGGGATCATCGCCCCGGCGGCCAGCCCCTGCACCGCGCGCAGTACGATCATCGTCTCGTAGCTTCCGGCCAGCCCCACCGCCATCGAGGCGATGACGAAGACGATGACGGCGCTGACGTAGAACAGCCGCGTGCCGAACAGCTTGGACATGTAGGCGGCCAGCGGAATGGTGATCACCTCCGCAAGCAGGTAGATGGTCTGGATCCAGCTGATCTCGTCGGCGCTGGCGCCCAGGCCCGACTGGATCTGGGTCAGCGAGCTGTTGACGATCTGGATGTCGAGCATGGCCATGAACTGGCCGACGACCATCCCGCCGAAACCCAGGAAGATCCGCGCCCAGTCGACCTCGCCGTCGGCGGTCAGGGCGGTTTCCGGCACGCCCAGCGCCTGCGCCCGCTGGGCGCGGTCGAGGCTGAGGGCGGCGTCGGTCACCGTCGGCCTCAGGGCCTGGCGGCGGCGGTGCGGGCGTGCTCGGCGAGAGTGGCTTGCGGCACGGCCTCGACGAAGCTCGGCCCGGTGTTGCGGGTCACGTCCACCTTCACGTGCACCGACAGGCCCGGCCGCAGCGCCTGGGCGAGCGGCTCGCCGCGGTCGACCAGGATTCGCACCGGCAGGCGCTGGGTGATCTTGGTGAAGTTGCCGACCGCGTTCTCCACGGGGATCACCGCGAACTCGGCGCCGGTGGCCGGCGCGAAACTCTCCACCTTGCCCTTCAGCGTCTTCTTGCCGAACGCGTCGGCGCGGATCTCCACCGGCTGGCCGAGGCGCAGCCGCGCGACCTGGGTCTCCTTGAAGTTGGCGACCACGTAGGTGTCGGTCAGCGGCACCACGCTCATCATCGCCGAGCCCACCCGCACGTACTGGCCGGGGCGGACGCTGCGCGCGCCGATCACGCCGGCGACCGGCGCGCGGATCTCGGTGCGGGAGAGGTCGATGCGGGCCTGTTCCACCGCCGCGCGGGCGGCGTCGAGCTGGGCCAGGGTCTGGGCGCGGGTCGAGCCGAGCGATTCCGCCGACCGCCGCTCGGCCTCCAGCGTCGCCCGGGCCTGGGCGACCGCGGCCTCGGCCTGGGCGGCGGCGGCCTTGGCCGACTGCAGCCTCTGGGCCGAGACGAAGCCCTGCTGACCGAGCGCTCCGTAGCGGTTCATCTCGGCGACCGCGAGCTGGGCTTCGGCCTGGGCGCTGGCCAAGCCCGCCTGCCGCTGCGCGATCAGCGCCTGCTCCAGCCTGGCCTTGTCGTCGACGCCGCGCACCGCGGCTTCCAGGGCCGCGGCGTTGGCCAGGGCCTGGGCCAGCCGCGCCTGGATCTCGGCGCCGTCCAGCCGCGCCAGCAATTGGCCCGCCTGGACCGCCTGGTTGTCGTCGACCAGCACCTCGGCCACGTAGCCGCCGATCTGCGGGGCGACGGTGACCTTGTCTGCCTGGATGAAGGCGTTGTCGGTGGTCTCGTAGCGCTGCTTGCCGGTCCACCAGACGGCGCCGCCGACGATGATGGCCAGGGTGACCGCGGCGGTCACGCTCAGCGGAACCAGGTGTCGCTTGAGGAAGCCCATCCTACGCCCGCCCTCGCCATACTCTAAACTGCATTCTATGGCCGCCAACTCGCCCGGCAATCGGAAAAATGGACGACTGAGTCCAGCTTTGGGCGCATGCGCAGGGGTGGACCTGCGGGCGGGTTCGTCGGCATATCGCGGCATGACCTTCGACGCAGACGTCATCATCGCCGGCGCCGGCATGGCCGGGGCCACGCTCGGTCTGTCCCTCGCCAAGGCGGGGCTGAAGCCGGTGCTGATCGACCCGGTGGGGTTCGAGGCGCAGCTCGCGCCCACCTTCGACGGGCGGGCTTCGGCCATCGCCTTCGCCGCCTTCCGCCAGTGGCGGGTGCTGGGCCTGGCCGAGGCGATGGAGCCGCACGCCCAGCGGATCGAGCAGATCCTGGTCACCGACGCGCCCAAGCCCAGCGCCTCGGCGGGCGCGCCGGGTCCGTTCTTCCTGCGCTTCGACGCCAGCGAGATCGCCGGTCGAACCGAGGGAGAGCCGCTGGGCTACATGCTGGAGAACCGGCGCACCCGGTCGGCCCTGGCGGGCGCGGTCCAGGCCGCCGGCATCGAGGTGCTGGCGCCGGCCCGGGTGGAGTCAGTGGAGGTCACCTCTCGCGCCGCCGTCGTGCGGCTGGACGAGGGGCGCACCCTCACCGCCCCGCTGGTCGTCGGCGCCGAGGGCCGCGGCTCGGTGGTCCGCCGCACGGCGGGCATCGGGACGGTCGGCTGGGACTATCCCCAGTCGGGGGTGGTGGCGACGGTCCGGCTGGAGCGCGACCACGAGGGCGTCGCCCACGAGTTCTTCCTGCCCAGCGGCCCCTTCGCCATCCTGCCGCTCACCGAGCAGCGGGCGAGCCTGGTCTGGACCGAAAGCCGGGCGCGCGCGGAGGCGCTGAAGCAGGCCCGGCCCGAAGCCTTCCACGCCCACCTGCAGCGCCGGTTCGGCGACCACCTGGGCGGGGCCGTGCTGGACGGGCCGGTATTCACCTATCCGCTGTCGCTGCAGCTCGCCGAGCGCTGGACCGCGCCGCGCATCGCCCTGCTGGGCGACGCCGCGCACGGGGTGCACCCGATCGCGGGGCAGGGTCTCAACCTCGGCCTGAAGGGGGCGGCGGCGCTCGCCCAGACGCTGGTCGAGGCCGGCCGCCTGGGCGAGGACCCGGGGTCGGAGGCGGTGCTGGCCCGTTACGCGCGCTGGCGCAGCGTCGACACCGCCGGCCTGGCGCTCTCCACCGACGCCTTCGTCTGGCTTTTCTCGAACGACAACCCGCTGCTGCGGCTCGGCCGCGGGCTGGGGATGGCGGCGGTCAACCGGATCGGCCCCGCGCGCCGGTTCTTCATGCAGGAGGCGGGCGGCGCCACCGGCGACCTGCCCCGCCTGCTGCAGGGCCTGCCGCTCTAGCCTCTACTCCTGAATCTCGAAGAAGGCGGTGTTGGCCCCTTCGGTGTGGGCGATGACCACGATCGGCATCTCGCCGCCGTCGGCCAGCCGCAGACGCATCTGGCCGCGCTTGAAGGCGTGCCGCATCTGCTCCGGATCGAGCCCGGTGATCGAGCCCTTACCGCTGCGCCGCTTCTGGTCGCACTGGAAGTCGTAGGCCACCTGCTCGGCGAACCCCGGGAAGATCAGCGTGCCCTCGTCGGTGAAGCTCTTGGCGTATTTCAAGTCCTGGTCTCCTGCTCACAAGCCGGCGTCGGGCGCCCCCTGAAAGGCGCCGAGCTGACGTTGGGTGGCCACGGATGCTCCCCCGCCTGGTCCCCGCGCCCCGCAGGGGCGCGAATGGATCGGAGCCCCACGCTCCGCAGGATCGTTAACGCGCAAGGCCGCGTTTCGATGCCCGGACCGACCCATGATCTGTACAGCCTGGAAGCTGGCGCTCCTCGCCCCCTTCCTGCGGCGCGGCGTCCACGGCGCGTGGCGCGAGGTGCGCGCCGACCGCGGGGAGGCCTTCGAGATCCGCACCGCGCGCCGACCGACATCACCAACTCCGCCCAGGAGCAGGCGACGTCCGCGCCCGTCCGCGGCTCGCCCGCCCGCGCCCAGCAGCAACAGCTCGCGCGTTCCTTCGCCGGCGGCGCCGCGACCGCCCGCCGGATGGAGCCAGTCGAGGAAGACGCCGGCTGGGAGGAGTTCTGACCATGTCCGCAGCATCTGGCGCCGAGCTGGTCGAAGTCGCCGTCTCGGGTCAGCGCTTCGCGATCGGCGTCATGGCCGGCGTCGCCGATAAGCTGCTCAGCGGGCAGATGGCGCTCTCGATGGCCGCAGCCCTCGCCGCCGGCATTGCGGGCGCATGGCTCGGCCGCACGGGCGCGCCGAGGCCGGCCCCGGCCAATCAGACGTGATCTGCTTGGAAAGTCTCGATTTTGGAGCGGGCGATGAGATTCGAACTCACGACCCCAACCTTGGCAAGGTTGGCCAAGCCTGTTTCCAGCAACCTTTGCCGTTATTGCCGTTACCCGCTGCCATCTGACTCATAAATGTCAGTGTTTATACGGTTTATGGCCGCTTCAGCGGTTTAAGCCCGTTCCCGGTGGGGATGCGGTGGGGTGGTCAGACTCCCCATTTCTAGCTATAGTATGAGTGTATCCCCACTGGATCCCCCACTCAAGAATCCTGTGCGGAACCCCACTCTGAGCCGCTGGAGAGAAGGAGCATGAAGACGTGAAACGGCCGATCGGTCGCCCTAGGCGCTTCGCCAAGTTCGAGGAATTCGAGGCGTCGCTGCCCGACCTTATGAGCAAGCGGCCAGCTTACTGTGACGGCATCGGCATCTTCAAAGGCGCGACCAGCGCCACTGTCTGGGTCAAGGTCAGGTTTCCGCGTGGTGGGGCGTACCGGGGCCGTTCAATCGCGGCCGGCGGATCGGTCGAGCACAAGCTAGGCAAGAGGGCGTCATGGGATTGGCCCCAATTGGTTGCGGAGCGCGACCGCCTTCAAGGCCTTGCCGACCGCGGGGAGCCGTTGGAGGACGTGGAGGTCGAAACCTTCGCCAAATACGCCTCAGCTTGGCTTGAGCGGAAGAAGCCCACTCTCAAAGGCTACGGCGTCACCAAAGGCCATGTGGTCTCGGCGCTCAATCCGACCTTCGGCAAAAAGGCTCTAGACGCCATCACCGTGCCGGACGTGAACCGCTGGATCGGAAAGCAGCGCTTCAAACTGAAGCCGGGGACGGTTCAGCGGCAGCTCGCGACCTTCAATGCGATCATCAACGATGCCGTCCGCAGCGGGGTCATTGAGCGGAATCCAAGCGAACGAGCCGACCGGATCAGGGGGATTGAGCCGAGGCAGCGCTTCGTCACCGAAGAGGAATGGCAGGAGATCCTGAAGGCGGCCGACAAGATCGAGCTGGAGCAGGAGGCGAACAAGGAGCGCCGTCCCCAGCAGATTAGGGGATGGCTGCGCCACTAC
>JAQVDF010000167.1 GCA_028698405.1 Phenylobacterium sp.
CGCAGGCTCGGGCTCGGGTTCGGGCTCGCGCGCCGGCTCGGCGGCGACGGGCTCCGGTTGCGCCTCGGGCTGAGTCTCGGCGACAGGCGCCTCGGCCGCAGCAGGCTCGGCGACCGCCTCCGGCGCAGCCGGCTCGGCCGCGGCGGGTTCGGCCGCCTGAGCCGGCTCGTCGACCGCCTCGGCGGCGGGCGCCGCCTTGGCCCGGCTACGCGAGCGGCGGGCCCGCTTGGGCTTTTCCTCGACCGGCGGCAGCTCGACCCAGATCTCCTCTTCCTCCGCCGCGGGAGCGGCGGCGGCCGGGGCAGGGGCCTCGGTCACCGGCTCCGGCGCCGAAGTCGCGGGCGCGGCGGCGGCGACCGGCTCGGACTGCTCGGCGGGGATCGGCGCTGCGGCCTGGAGGGGCGCGGCCGGACGCAGGTCCTCGGCCGGGTCGTGCCAGACGAACGGGTCCTCGCCCCAGGGCGCCCAGGGGCGGATCCAGGCGTAGACGTCGTTCGGGCGGGCGTCCTCGCGCATCCGCCGGCCGCCGCGCCGACCGCGCCGACGACGTCGGCCGTGGCCGTCGTCCTCTTCGCGCGCCTCGGCGCTCTCGCGGGATTCGGCCGCGGGCCGTTCGCCGCCTTCGCGGACCTCGTCTCCACGACGGCCGCGCCGACGGCGTCGACGGCGTCCGCCCCGACCGCTCTCGGAGTCGCCGACGTCCGCCTGGCGGGCGTCGCCGTCCTCGGCCTCGACTTCGTCGTCCTCGTCGAAGCCGGCCTCGACCTCTTCGTCCTCCACCTCGTCGTCGATCGGCGGGGCGTAGGCGGCCGCCGGCGACGAGGCCACCGGCACGTGGTCGGGCCGAGGCTCGGAGGCGGTGCGTTCGATTTCGTGGTCGGCGTGCGGCAGGGCGTCGTCGATCACCACGGTGACGAACACGCCCATGTTCTCGTGCAGCCGGGCCAGGTGGTCCCGCTTTTCGTTCAGGATGTAGAGGCCGACGGCGCGCGGCGTCTTCAGGGTGAGCTCGCCGGGACCCTTCAGGGCCTCGACCTCGACCGCCCGCAGGGCGGCCAGGGCGCTGGACTCCACCGAGCGCACGCGGCCCGTGCCGTTGCAGTGCTCGCAGACGTGGGTGGTGCCTTCCAGCACGCCGGTGCGCCGGCGCTGGCGGGAGATTTCCATCAGGCCGAAGGGGCTGATCTTGCCCATCTGCACCCGGGCGCGGTCGTCCTTGAGGCAGTCCTTCAGCTTCTTCTCGACGGCCCGGTTGTTCTTGGGCTCGTCCATGTCGATGAAGTCGATGACGATCAGGCCGGCCAAGTCGCGCAGGCGAAGCTGCCGGGCGGCCTCCTCGGCGGCCTCCAGATTGGTCTTCAGCGCCGTGGCCTCGATGTTCCTCTCGCGCGTCGAGCGGCCGGAGTTCACGTCGATGGCGACCAGCGCCTCGGTCTGGTTGATCACCAGGTAGCCGCCGCTCTTCAGCGGCACCACCGGGGAGTAGATCTGGCTGAGGTGGTCCTCGACCTTGTGCCTGACGAACAGCGGTGTCGGCTCGCGGTAGAGCTGCACCTTCTTGGCCTGGGACGGCATCAGCATGCGCATGAAGTCGCGTGCTTCCTTGAAGCCGGCCTCGCCCTCGACCCAGACCCCTTCGATGTCCTTGTCGTAAAGGTCGCGGATCGCCCGCTTAACCAGGTCCTCTTCCTCGTAGATCAGCGCCGGGGCGATCGAGTGGAGGGTGGTTTCGCGGATGTTCTCCCACAGCCGCAGCAGGTACTCGTAGTCCCGCTTGATCTCGGCCTTTGTCCGCTTGGCGCCGGCCGTGCGGACGATCAGGCCCATGCCTTGCGGCACGTCCAGGCTCTGGACCACGCCCTTCAGCCGCTTGCGGTCGGTGGCGGTGGTGATCTTGCGGCTGATGCCGCCGCCGCGGGCGGTGTTGGGCATCAGCACGCCGTAGCGGCCGGCCAGCGACAGGTAGGTGGTCAGCGCGGCGCCCTTGTTGCCGCGCTCCTCCTTGACGACCTGCACCAGCATGATCTGCCGGCGGCGGATCACTTCCTGGATCTTGTACTTGCGCATCAGCCGCCGGCGGCGCCGGGCGACCTCTTCCTCCATGACGTCGTCGTCGTCGTCGTCCGCGGCGGAAATCGCGCCGTCCTCGTCCTCGACGTCCTCACGCACGGCGGCGGGGGAGTCTTCCTCCTCGGCCTCCTCGCGCAGCAGCGCTTCCCGGTCGGCGACCGGAATCTGGTAGTAGTCGGGATGGATTTCGTTGAAGGCGAGGAAACCGTGGCGGTTGCCGCCGTACTCGACAAAGGCCGCCTGAAGCGACGGCTCTACGCGGGTGACCTTGGCGAGATAGATGTTTCCCCGAAGCTGTTTCCTGCTCTTGCTCTCGAAATCGAAATCTTCAACGCGGTTTCCATCGACGAGCACCACACGCGTCTCTTCGGCGTGGGCGGCGTCGATCAGCATCTTTTTTGTCATTAGGCGGATCTCCGCGGCGCGCCTGACCGGTGAGGCCGGGGCGCAGCCAGCTTGTATGAGGGGCGCGCGCAGGACCGCCGATCGCGACGCCAATGGCGGCGCGGGCGTTGAAAGGCCGAGATGGGGCTCGTGCGACGCTGCCCATAATGTGTTCCCAAGACGCACCGCAGGGCGCGCGATCGGATGAGTGCGTCGGGGCCGGTGACGACCGTGGGCGACGCGTGGGGTCGGCGAACACGGCGCCTGCGATAGGGCCGGGCGCGTTCGCGCGGCGCGACATTGCAACACTGAGGGGCAAAAGGAAAGCGGCTCTCGGTCGCAACGTCTGCTTAACCGTTTATGCACCCGCCTTCGGCGTAGTATTCGAATTCCTTCATGCTCAGTGTCCATGGGCGAGGCATGCTCGCACGCGTACGAGGTCTGTTGCAGCGATCGACGGTGCGTTTCGGTGCGGCCGCGCTGGCCGTCGTCGCGGCGCTGAGTCTGGTCGCCGCCTCGCAGGCCGCGCCCGCGCAGTCGGGCGTCAAGCAGGTGCGGGTCGGCGGCAGCGCCGCCGAGACCCGAATCGTCCTCGATCTCGACAGCACCGTCTCCGGCAAGGTGAGCACCGAGACCCCGGCGAGCGGCCGGCTGGTCGTGGCTCTGCCGGGCGTCAACGTCGACAAGCCGCTGCAGGGCGGGCGCTACGGGCTGATCAAGGGCTGGATGCTGGATGAAAGCGGCGGGGCCGCCCGCCTGCGCATCGACCTGGCCGGCGAGGCCGCCATCAAGCGCCGCTTCCTGCTGCCGCCCGCCGACGGCATCGCCCACTATCGCTACGTGATCGACCTGGCGGCGGCCAAGCCGTCGGCGGCCACCGCCCAGCTGACCAGCCGTCCCACCCAGGTTCGCGCCGCGCCGCTTCGGCTGAAGAAGGTGGTGGTGATCGACGCCGGCCACGGCGGCAAGGACCCCGGCGCCAGGGGCCAGCGGCTGGTGGAGAAGGACGTTACTCTGGCCGCGGCCGAAGCGCTCAAGGCGCGGCTAGAACGCGACGGCCGCTACAAGGTGGTGCTGACCCGCTCCAGCGACCAGTACGTGGCCCTGGAGAACAGGGTGCAGATCGCCCGCCGGGCCGACGCCGACCTGTTCATCTCGCTGCACGCCGACGCGGGGACCGAGGACGGTCTGCGGGGCGCTTCCGTCTACACCCTGTCCGACAAGGCCGCGCACCGCTCGGCCAAGTTCGTCAACAAGGAGGACTGGTTCATCAGCGCCAGCGCCTCGGGCTACAGCGGCGTGCGCGACATCCTCCTGGACCTGACCCAGCGGGCCACCAAGAACCGGTCGGCGGCCTTCGCCGAAGTGCTGCTGGACGGCATCGACGACCACACGCCCCTGCTGCGCCGCAGCCACCGGGAGGCCGGACTGGCCGTGCTGCTGGCTCCCGATGTGCCGGCCGTACTGCTCGAAATGGGCTTCCTGACCAATCCGAAGGACGAGGCCAACCTGGGCTCCAAGGCCCACCGGACCCGGCTGATGAACGCCGTTGGCGACACCATCGACGCCTACTTCACAGAGCGTACGACCCTCGCGGCGCGCTGACGCGGGCCGCCAACTGGTCGTTGGCGCCCCCTGCGAACGGGGCTAGAGCAGGGCCCGAGCTTGGAGCGTGCGCCGGGCGCGGGACCGCCCCTAGCGGGACGCGCATCGGGGCGGGCCCTCGGAGGCGATGCGAACTTGAGACCTGCTGACAGATGGCTCGCGGTCGCCGGGGTTGCGGCGCTCTCCGCCATCGCGGTGGCGGGATTGTGCCTGGCGATCTACACGGCCTGGCTGTTCCACGACATGCCCGACGCGGCCGACCTGGCCGACTATCGGCCGCCGACCGCGAGCCGCGCCTATGCCTGGGACGGCACGCTGATCGGCGAGTTCTCGCGCGAGCGGCGCATCTACGTGCCCTACGACGCCATGCCGCCGACCCTGGTCCAGGCCTTCCTGGCCGCCGAGGACCGCAGCTTCTTCCAGCACGGCGGCGTCGACCCGGCGGGCCTGACGCGGGCGATGATCAAGAACGTCTTCAACCTGGCGCGCGGGCGCCGACTGGAGGGCGGTTCGACCATCACCCAGCAGGTGGCCAAGAACGTCCTGCTCACCAGCGACGTCACCCTGGGCCGCAAGCTGCGCGAGGCCATCCTGGCCGGCAGCCTGGAGCGGGTGCTGACAAAGGAGCAGATCCTCGAACTCTATCTGAACGAGATCTGGCTGGGCTACCGCTCCTACGGGGTGGGCGCGGCCGCCTACAACTACTTCGGCAAGTCGATCAACGACCTGACCCTGTCCGAAGCCGCCTACCTGGCCGCGCTGCCCAAGGGCCCGCAGAACTATCATCCGATCCGCCGCAAGGAACAGGCGGTCGCCCGGCGCAACTGGATCCTCGGCGAGATGGCCTCGCTCGGCTGGGTCAGCCACGAGGAAGCCCGCAAGGCGATGGCCGAGGACCTGAAGGTCCAGCAGGCCCCGACCCGCGCCAAGTACCGCGACGCCGACTACTTCGTGGAGGAGGTCCGCCGCCGGGGCCTGGCCACCATGGGCGACGAGCTGCTGGAAGGCGGCTACTACATGCGCACCACCCTGGACCCGCGGCTGCAGACCGCCGCCCGGGTGGCGCTGATGAAGGGCCTGGAAGCCTACGACCGCCGCCACGGCTGGCGCGGCGCCAAGTTCCGCGTCGACATTGCGCCGGGCTGGGAGAAGGCTGCGCTGAAGATCCCCAAGCCTGCCGAGCGGACCGAGTGGCGCCACGCGGTGGTCACCGACACATCCGGTGGCGTGAAGGTGCTGACCGTCGAGAACGGGGCCGGCGAGCTGGTCGCCGCCGACGTCTCCTGGGCGCGGGCCGGCAAGGGCCTGAATGTCGGGG
>JAQVDF010000168.1 GCA_028698405.1 Phenylobacterium sp.
TCTTCCGATCTTTCTCGGTGATGTTCATGGGCATGGCGGTGGGCTGGTTCGCCGCCGGCCTGCTGGCCTTCACCATCTTCTTCTACGCCGTCGTCTACACGATGTGGCTGAAGCGCAGCACGGCGCAGAACATCGTCATCGGCGGTCTTGCGGGAGCTCTCCCGCCGGCCATCGGCTGGGCGGCGGCGGCGGGCTCGGCGCCGCTGGACGCCTGGCTGCTGGTGGCCATCATCTTCTTCTGGACCCCGCCGCACTTCTGGGCCCTGTCCCTCTACACCAGCGAGGACTACGAGAAGGCCGGCGTGCCGATGCTGCCGGTGGTTGCCGGCGCGGCCGCCACGCGCAAGCAGATCTTCATCTACAGCCTGATCCTGGCGCCGGTGTGCATCGCCCCGGCGCTGACCGGCCTGGGCGGGGCGCTCTACCTGACGGTGGCGGCGCTCGGCGGGGCGATGTTCCTGGTGCTGGCCTGGCGGGTGCTGCGCAGCCGCGCGGGCGACGCGCCCAGCGTGCGCAACGACGACGGCCTCTACGACGTCAAGGCCGGAGCCAAGGACGCGCGCAACCTGTTCGCCTTCTCCATCCTCTACCTCGCGCTGCTGTTCGCCAGCCTGCTGGCCGAACGGCTGCTCGACCTGCCGGGGCTCGTCTGGGCATGAGCGATCCGGCCAACGAGAGCGAACGCGAGGCCAAGGCCCGCCGGGGGCGAAACATCGCCCTGGCGCTCGGCCTGCTGCTGTTCGTCGTCCTCGTCTTCCTGGTCACCATCGTCCGTCTCGGCGCCAATGTCCTCGAACGACCCCTCTAGGCTCGACGCCGTCGCCCGCCGCAACCGGCGCGTGGCCGCGATCTGCGCGGGGGCCTTCGTCCTGATGGTCGGGGCCGCCTTCGCGGCCGTGCCGGCCTACCGCGCCTTCTGTCAGCTCACCGGCTTCGACGGTACGGTCAGCAGGGCCGACGCCGCTCCGACCCAGGTGCTCGACAAGACGCTGCTGATCCACTTCGACACCAACGTCCGCGGCGACCTGCCGTGGGAGTTCAAGGCCGAGCAGACCAGCCAGACGGTGCGCATCGGCGAGACCGGCGCCGCCTTCTTCAAGGTCACCAACACCTCCGACCGGCCGATCACCGGACGGGCGGTCTACAACGTCGTGCCCGAACAGGCCGGCCCCTATTTCCGCAAGCTCGAGTGCTTCTGCTTCTCGGATCAGACGATCCAGCCTGGGCAGACAGTCGAGTTCCCGATGATCTATTTCGTCGACCCCGAGTACGCGCAGGATTTCGAGACGCGCGGCAAGGGCGAGATCACCCTTTCCTACACCTACTTCCCGAGCGCGAAGTCGAACGAGACGGCCCGACTTGAACAGTCGGCGCCGCCCTCGGCACTTGGCGGAAACGCGCGGGCAGGGCTATAGCAACGGCGAACAATCGCCGCCGGTTAAGACTAGAAAACAGGACCTCGAGCGACATGGCCGAAGGCGTCAAGCACGACTACCACTTGGTCAACCCGAGCCCCTGGCCGCTGATCGGCTCGCTGTCGGCGACGATCATGGCCATCGGCGCCGTGATCTGGATGAAGGGCGCGTTCGGCCTTCCGGAGGGCACCGCATGGGTGTTCTTCGCCGGCCTCGCCGGCGTCCTCTACACCATGTTCGGCTGGTGGCGGGACGTGGTGAAGGAGTCCCGCGCGGGCGACCACACCCCCGTCGTCGGCCTCGGCCTGCGCTACGGCATGGTGCTGTTCATCGCCTCCGAGGTGATGTTCTTCGTCGCCTGGTTCTGGATGTTCTTCGAGATGGCCCTCTTCAACGAGGTCCGCACCCACTCGGCGATCGAGGAAGTCCGCTCGGCCTGGGCCACCTGGCCGCCGCACGGCGTCCACACCGTGCCGCCGTGGGAGCTGCCGCTGGTCAACACCCTGATCCTGCTGCTCTCGGGCACCACGGTCACCTGGGCCCACCACGCGCTGCAGATCAACGACCGCAAGGGCGCCAAGCTGGCCCTCGGGCTGACCATCCTGCTGGGCGTGGCGTTCACCGCCATCCAGGCCTACGAGTACCACCACATCTTCTCGCACCAGTACTTCTACTCGGAGGAAGCGGCGAACGCGCGGCTGTACGGCTCGACCTTCATCATGGCGACCGGCTTCCACGGCTTCCACGTGCTGATCGGGACGCTGTTCCTGACCGTCTGCCTGATCCGCCTGATGGCCGGCCACTTCACGCCCGAGAAGCACTTCGGCTTCGAAGCGGCCGCCTGGTACTGGCACTTCGTCGACGTGGTGTGGCTGTTCCTGTTCGCCTTCATCTACGTCGTCTTCAGCGGCACGGCTCACTGAGCCGCGCCGTGAGTCGGCCCAATCCGCTGGCGGCGGGCCTGATGAGCCGCTGCCCCAACTGCGGGGAAGGCCCGCTCTTCGAAGGCTTTCTCAAGGTCGCCGCACGCTGCGAGGCGTGCGGCTTCGACCTCGCAAAGGCCGACTCCGGGGACGGCCCGGCCGTCTTCGTGATTCTCATCGCGGGCTTCGCCGTCTCCTTCGCCGCCCTGTTCGTGGAAGTGGCGTTCCGGCCGCCGATCTGGCTTCACCTGATCGTCTGGCTGCCCCTGACCCTGATCCTTTCGCTGGCGCTGGTGCGGCCGCTGAAGGGCGTGATGCTGGCGGCGCAGTTCGCCAACAAGGCGTCCGAAGCCGGCCGCCACGATGTCTAGGCGCCTGCCGATCGGCCTAACCGCGGCCACTCTCGTCGCGCTCTGCATCCTGATCGGCCTCGGCGTCTGGCAGGTCCAGCGGATGGCCTGGAAGCAGGACCTCCTGGCGCGCATCGCCGCCCTCGAAGGGGCCCCGCCTACTCCCGCCGCCGAGGCTCTGGCCGCCATCGCCCGGGGCGAGGACCGCGAGTTCCACCGCGTCCGCGCCGTCTGTCCGGGTCTTTCGAAGGCTCCCTGGCTCGAGCTCTATGGCCTGCACGAAGGCCGGGCCGGCGTGCGGCTGATCTCCGCCTGCCGCCTCGAGGTCGGGCCGTACGGCTCGGTGCTCGTCGACCGTGGCTTCGTGCCGGACATGATCTCGGCGCGCCCGCCGAGGGATCCGCAGGATCAAACGCCCGTCGTGATCGACGCGGTGATCCGCACGCCTGAAACCCCCAACGCCTTCGCAGCGGCCAACACCGAGCAGCGCTGGTTCCGCCGCGACGTGGCCGCGATGGCGAAGGCGCTCGGCGCGGAACGGCCCGCGCCGGTGTTCCTGATGGCCGAGACGTCCACCAATCCCGAGTGGGCCGGACTTACGCCCTCGCCGGTGCCGGTAGGCATCAGCAACCGTCATCTCGAATACGCCCTCACTTGGTTCGGCCTTGCCGGGGCCCTGATCGCCGTCTATGCCGCCGTGCTCTGGCGCAGATGGAAGATGCGATGAGGTACGTCTCGACGCGGGGCGGGGCCCCTGCGGTCGGTTTCGTGGATGCGGTGCTGGGCGGGCTGGCTCCCGACGGCGGTCTCTACGTGCCGGAGGAATGGCCGAGCTTCACCCGCGAGGAGATCGCCGGCTTCGCCGGGCGGCCCTACGCCGAGGTGGCCGCCGCCGTGCTCGGCAAGTTCGCCGGAGAGGCGCTGACCGCCGACGAAGCGCTGGAGATGTGCCAGGAGGCCTACGCCAGCTTCACCCACACGGCCGTCGTGCCGCTGACCCAGCTGACGCCCAGCGTGTTCCTGGCCGAGCTGTTCCACGGGCCGAGCCTGGCGTTCAAGGATGTCGCCATGCAGCTGCTGGCGCGGCTGTACGAGCGCTTCCTGGCCAGTCAGGGCCGCTCGCAGACCATCCTCTGCGCCACTTCGGGCGACACCGGCGGGGCGGCGATCGAAGCCTTTCGCGGCCGCAAGAGCGTCAAGGTGATCGCCCTCTTCCCCGAGGGGCGGATCTCCGAGGTCCAGCGCCGGTTCATGACCACCGCGACCGAGGACAACGTCGCCTGCGTCTCCATCCAGGGCGACTTCGACGACTGCCAGGCGCTGGTGAAGCAGGCCTTCCAGGACCCGGCCCTGCGGCAGGCCGTGGACCTGTCGGGCGTCAATTCGATCAACTTCGCCCGCATCGTCGCCCAGGCGGTCTACTTCTTCACCACCGCCGTGGCGCTCGGCGCGCCCGACCGTGAGGTTTCCTACGTGGTCCCCTCGGGCAACTTCGGCGACGCCTTCGCAGGCTACGTGGCCAAGCGCATGGGCCTGCCGATCGCCCGCATCGTCGCGGCGACCAACGCGAACGACATCCTGGCGCGCGCCTTCGAGGAGGGCCGCTACGCCCGCGGGAAGATCACGCCGACCCAGTCGCCGGCGATGGACATCCAGGCCGCCTCCAACTTCGAGCGGCTCTATTTCGAGTGCGTGCGGCGCGATGCGGTCGAGACCGCGCGGGCGTTCAAGGCTTTCGCCGAGACCGGCGTCATCGACATCCCGCCCCAGGCGCTGGCGGCGATGCGCGAGTTGTTCTCCGGCTGCGGCGTGACCGAGGCCGAGACGGCCCGGACCATGGTCGCCACGCTCAACGAGACCGGCGAGCTGATCGACCCGCACACCGCGGTCGGCGTCACCGGCTTGCGCCGGCTGGGCGCCTCGCGCGGACCGATCGTGGTCATGGCCACCGCCCATCCGGCCAAGTTCCCCGAGACGGTCACGGCGGTGACCGGAGTCGCCCCGCCGCTGCCCCGCGGCGCGGAGGACCTCGGTTCGCGGCCCGAGAAGTACGACCGCCTGGCGCCCGAGGCGGCCGCGGTGAACGCCTATGTCCGGAATTTCTCCGCTGCCTGAGGACCGGCTTCCGAAGGTCCACCGTCTGGCCAACGGCGTGCGGGTGGTCTGCGACCCGATGCCGGGGCTGCAGACCCTGGCGGCGTCAGTCGTCGCCGGCCGCGGCGCCCGCTACGAGGACGCCGCACGCTGCGGCTGGTCGCACCTGATGGAGCACATGGTGTTCAAGGGCGCGGGCGGCCGCTCGGCCCAGGACATCGTCGAGGCCATCGAGGCGGAGGGAGGCCAGATCAACGCCGCCACCGGCTACGAGCGCACCAGCTATCAGGTTCGGGCCCTGGCCGGCGGGCTGGACCTGGGCCTGGCCACCATCTCCGACCTGCTGTTCCGCCCGACTCTGTCGCCCGAGGACCTGGCCAAGGAGAAGCAGGTCATCGGCCAGGAGATCGCCGAGGCCGCGGACGATCCCGAGGACCGGGTGTTCGAGATGGCTCAGGCGGCCGCCTTCCCCGACCAGCCGCTCGGCCGGCCGATCCTGGGGACGGTGGAATCCATCGGCGCCGCCGATCCGGCGACGCTTGGCGACTGGCGCGCCCGCCTCTATCCGCCGAACGCC
>JAQVDF010000169.1 GCA_028698405.1 Phenylobacterium sp.
CAGGAACGGCCTCTTCGAGGTGATGGACGGCATCTACCAGGTGCGCGGCTTCGACCTCGCCAACGTCACCTTCGTCCGCGGCAAGACTGGCTGGATCGTCATCGACCCGCTGGGCTCGGCCGAGACGGCCAGGGCCGCCTACGAGCTGGTGACCGAGAAGCTCGGCGCGCGGCCGATCAAGGCTGTGATCTACACCCACAGCCACAGCGACCATTTCGGCGGGGCCGGCGGCCTGGTCTCGGCGGAGGACGCCGCGGCCGGCAAGGTCAAGGTGATCGCCCCGGAAGGCTTCATGGAGGCTGTGGCCAGCGAGAACATCCTGGCCGGCCCCGCCATGCAGCGGCGCGCCGTCTACCAGTTCGGCGTCTTCCTGCCGCGCGGGCCCGAGGGACAGGTCGGGGCCGGGATCGGCCCGGGGCTGTCGCGCGGCACGCCGGCGCTGGTCGCGCCGAACACGCTGATCACCCCGCGGGCGACGAAGCTCACGGTCGACGGGGTGGAGATGGAGTTCCAGCTGACGCCGGAGACCGAGGCGCCGGCGGAGATGAACATCTACCTGCCCAGACTCCGGGCTCTGTGCATGGCCGAGAACGCCAACGCCACCATGCACAACATCCTGACGCCCCGCGGGGCGCTGGTGCGCGACACCAAGGCCTGGGCCGACCAGCTCACCGCCTCGCTGCGGCTCTACGGCGACAAATCGGACGTGATGTTCACCAGCCACGCCTGGCCGCGCTTCGGCAAGGACCAGGTGACGACCTTCCTCGCCCGGCACCGCGACGCCTACAAGTTCCTGCACGACCAGACGGTGCGGCTGATGAACCAGGGGCTGACGGCCGACGAGATCGCCGACCGGCTGGCCCTGCCGCCGGCTCTGGCGGCCGAGTGGTACAACAAGGGCTTCTACGGCACGGTCAGCTTCAACAGCCGGGCCGTCTATCAGCGCTACATGGGCTGGTACCAGGGCAACCCGGTGCAGCTCGCACCGCTGCCGCCGGAGAAGGCCGCCGCCCGGTACGTCGAGGCGATGGGCGGGGCCGAAGCCGTGATCGCCAGGGCCAAAGCCGCCGTCGAGGCCGGCGAGTATGCCTGGGCCGCCGAACTGCTGGACAAGGTGGTGTTCGCCGGTAACCCGCCGGCCGAGGCCAAGGCGCTGTTGGTCGAGAGCTACCGCCAGCTCGGCTGGCAGTCTGAAAGCTCCCTGTGGCGCAACATGTACCTGACCGCCGCGGACGAGCTGGCCACCGCGCCCAAGGGCGGGCCGGGGCAGCCGGGCCTCTTGGCCGGTGCGCCGCTGCCGCTGATGCTCGACGCCGTGGCCGTGCGGGTCGACCCGGCCAAGGCGGGCGACGGGCGGCTCTCGCTGCAGATCGTGCTGATCGACGAGCCCGGCCAGGCGCTGGTCAAGGTCGCCAACGGGGTGCTGGTGCACGAGCCGGTGCTGGCGGCCGATGAGGCCGAGGCGGTGCTGAAGATCCGCCGCGCGGACCTGGCCGGCCTGTTCACCGGCCAGCGCAAGCTGCCGGAGCTGATCGCCGCCGGCCGCGCGGAGCTGAGCGGGGACGTCACCGCGCTGGCCCGCCTCGCCGCCTGGGTCGAGCCCCCGACGGGCCGGCCGTTTCCGATCGTCACCCCTTAACGGCAGCGCGCACCAGCGCCAGCAGGCGCTGCGCGGCGGCGCTGAGGTAGCCGTCGCGGCGGGTGACGGCGACCACCTCCTGGGCCGCGTCGAGGTCGCCGACGCCGATGGTGGACAGCGCGCCCGACGCCAGCTCCTCGACGATGCTGCTGACGGGCACGAGGGCCAGGCCGAAGCCGGCCTCGGCCATCCGCTTCTGGGCCGTCAGGCTGTCGATTGCCGTCCAGGACAGGTCCGCCATCCCCCGCGCCAGGAACAGGGAGAAGATGTGGGCGGCGGCGAACTCGCGCCTGCCCGGCACGTCGGGGAACGCCAGCCAGCGCTCGCGCCGCAGCTCGGCCAGCGGGGCCGCCTTCCGTCCGGCCAGCGGATGGTCGGGCGCGCAGACCACGGTCAGCGGCTCGCGCCCGACGATCTCGTAGGCGAGGTCGGGCGAGGCGTCGGCGTGGTAGCGCAGGCCGATGTCCGCTTCTCCGATCCGCACCAGCTCGCTGACCTCGGCGCTGGTGGCGGTGCGCAGCCGAAAGTCGACGCCCGGATGTTCGCGGGCGAAGGCCCGCAGCACGGCTGTCAGCCCGGTGCTCGCCAGGGTGCCGACGATGGCCATGTTCACCGGTCCCGCCGCCTCGTCGGCCAGCGCACGGACCGCCGCCCGGGCGTCTTCCAGCGCCGCCAGCGCTCGTTCCGCGTAGGGCAGCAGCACGCGACCGGCCTGGCTGAGGCTGACGGCGCCCGCGCCGCGGTCGAACAGCGGGGCGCCGAGCTCGGCTTCCAGCAGGGCGATGCGGCGGCTGATGGCCGGCTGAGAGCGGTGCAGGCGCTCGGCCGCGCGGGAGAAGCCGCCGGCGCGGTGAACGGCCAGGAAGGTGGCGAGGGCCTCGGCGTCCATGGCGCGATGCTATGCATTCTGCTGATCAATGTCAGCAGAACAAGAAATTGGACGCATGCATGGCAAGCGGCCAGCCTCTCTTCGAACAACGAGGAGGACGGACATGGAGATGCGCGAACAGGCCGCCCGCACGGCGGTGTTCAAGGCGCTTCACGAGCGCGGCTTCATTCTGCCCAACGCCTGGGACGTCGGCTCGGCCGTGGTGCTGGCGGAGGCGGGCTTCCCGGCCGTGGCCACGACCAGCGCTGGGATCGCCTTCTCGCTGGGGCGGCCGGACTATCAGGTCGCCGACCGGCGGCTGGCGCTCTCGCGGGAGGAGACGTTGGCGCGGGCCGGCGAGATCGCCGCAGCGCTGGCGGTTCCGGTCAGCGCCGACCTCGAGGCGGGCTATGGTGATGCGCCCGAGGCGGTGGCCGAGACGGTGCGGCTGGCGGCCTCCGCGGGGCTCGTCGGCGGCAACGTCGAGGACGCGCGGCCGGGCGGCGGGCTCTACGACGAGGCCCTGGCGACCGAGCGGATCGCCGCCGCCGCCGAGGCCGCCCGCGCCGCCGGCGGCTTCGTTCTGAACGCGCGGACCGATGCGCTGCAGGCGGGCGGGGAGGGCCCGCTCGCCGACGCCATCCGCCGGGCCAACCTCTACCGCGCGGCCGGGGCCGACTGCCTGTTCGTGCCCGGGACCACCGATCCGGCGACAGTCCGCACGCTGGCGGCGGAGATCGACGGGCCGCTGAACGTGGTCATGGGCCTGGGCGAGGCGGGCGGGAACGCTCGCGAACTCCTCGCGGCCGGGGCGCGCCGCATCACCCTCGGCGGCTCGCTGGCCCGCGCGGCCCTCGGCCTGGTGCGGCGGGCGGCGCGCGAGTTGATCGAGGCCGGGACCATTGGCTACGCGGCCGGCCAGTTCCCGCACGGCGAACTCAACCGCCTGTTCGCCGAGGCGCACGGGCGAGAGGAGGCCGCGGCGTGAGCGCCACGGACGTCCTCGACGGCCCCGCCGACCCTCTGGCCGCCGTCACCCCCGGGGTGAGGCCGGAGCGGCTGGCGGCGGCCGTCGGCTATCGCCGCTCGCCGTTCCGCACGCGCGTTTTCGGCTAACCCGCATACCGAACCTTCGATATCTGGTTGCGCCCGGCGCGGGCCTGACCTTACGGTTGGGACAAGGGCCGGGACAGGCCCGCCGTATGGGAGGATGAGCGTGGCGGACGAGACGGCGCGCGGGCCGGCGGTCGAGAAGCTGAGCCTGAAGGTCAAGTTCATCTACGGCGCCGGCGCCGTCGAGTACGGGGCCCGCATCTTCGTGATGGGGCTGCTGCTGTTCTTCTACAACCAGATCGTCGGCCTGCCGGCGGCCATGGTCAGCCTGGCGCTGTCCATCTCGCTGCTGATCGACGCCTTCTGGGACCCGATGATCGGCCACGTCTCGGACAATCTGCGCAGCCGACTGGGGCGTCGGCACCTGCTGATGTACCTCTCCGTCGCCCCCTTCTTCCTGTTCTTCGTGCTGCTGTTCCGCCCGCCGGAAGGCCTGACCGACTGGCAGACCTTCGCCTGGCTGCTGACCTTCCTGCTGCTGACCCGCTTCTCGGTCAGCCTGTTCGAGGTGCCGGCGGCGGCGCTGGGGCCGGAGCTCGCGCCGGACTACCATGACCGAACGGTGATGATGGGCGTGCGCTACGCCCTGCTGATCGGCGGCGGGGCGGTCGCCACCAGCCTCGGCTACTTCTGGTTCTTCCGCCCGACCGCCGCCTACCCGCACGGCCAGCTCAACCCCGAGGCCTGGGGGCCGCTGACCCTCACCGTCGGGGTGATGATGCTGGCGGCGATGCTGATCTGCACGCTGGGCACCCACCACCGGATTCCGCGCCTGCACCAGCCGCCGGTGCGCCGGGCCAGCCTGTCGCGCACCCTCGGCGACGTGGCCGCCACGCTGAAGAACTGGAACGTCGGCGTGGTGGTGGTGGCGGCGATGATCTCGGGCATGGCCGCCGGGGTCTATTCGGGCCTCGCCCTCTACCTCGCCACCTACTTCTGGGGGCTGCCGGCCGGCGAGGTCGGCCTGCTGGAGATGGTGCGGCTGGTGGCGGCGGTGCTGGCCGCCTTCCTCGCGCCGCCCCTGTCGCGCCGGTTCGGCAAGAAGTGGACCTGCATGGGCCTGTTCTTCGCCGCCGTGACCGCCAACTCGCTGCCCTACGCCTTGGCCCTCGGCGGCCTGTTCCCGGGCAAGGGCGCGCCCGAGCTGCTGCCCCTGCTGGCGGTGTTCCGGTTCTTCGGCGACACCCTGGCGGCGGGTGGCTACGTGGTGGTCACCTCGATGATCGCCGACGTCACCGACGACGCGCTGGCCAAGACCGGGCGCCGCTCGGAGGGCCTGCTGATGAGCGCCGACAGCTTCCTGCAGCAGGTCACCACCGCCATGTCGGCCATGCTGCCGGGCCTGATCCTGGCCGCGGTCGAGTTCCCCGAGCGCCCGGCGCCGGGGATGGTCACCGACGCCATGGCCCGCGAGCTGGTGATGATCTACCTGCCGATCACCATCGCCATCTCCACTCTTTCGATCGCCACCTGGGCCTTCTTCCGCATCGACCAGACGACCCACGAGCGCAACCTGCGCACCGCCCGGGAGGCGATGGCCCGCGCCGAAGCGGCGACGGAGAGCGGCGAGCCGCCGGCGGTCGGCGCGCCGGTGACAAGCGGGCGGATCTAGGTCCAATCGACATTCAGGGATTCACGGGGCGCGCGACGCGTGATTCATAGGTCTCCGCTTTGAGCGGAGGCTGGGATGGGCGTGAAGCGGTACGAGCTGACGGATGCGCAGTGGCGGCGGAT
>JAQVDF010000170.1 GCA_028698405.1 Phenylobacterium sp.
CGCGCGCACCGCCGCGGCCAGGCTCTCCAGCACCTCGACGCTGGTGTCCCAGTCGATGCAGGCGTCGGTGATCGACTGGCCGTATTCCAGCGGCTTGCCGGGCGCCAGCGCCTGGCGGCCGGCCTTCAAGTGGCTCTCGATCATCACCGCACAGATGGAGTCGCTGCCGGCGGCGATCTGGGCGGCGATGTCGGCGCAGACCTTGGGCTGGTTCTCGTGGTTTTTGCGGCTGTTGTCATGGCTGGCGTCGACCATCAGCCGGGGCGTCAGCTCGGCCGCCTCCAGTTCCGCCACCGCCGCGGCGACGCTGGCCGCATCGTAGTTGGGCTCGCGCCCGCCGCGAAGCACGATGTGGGCGTCCTCATTGCCGGTGGTCGATGCGATGGACGAGCGGCCGTCCTTGCCCACGGCGAGGAAATGGTGCGGCTGGCGGGCCGCCAGCACCGCGTCCACCGCCACCTTCACCGCGCCGTTGGTGCCGTTCTTGAAGCCGACGGGACAGGACAGGCCCGAAGCCATCTCGCGGTGGATCTGGCTCTCGGTGGTGCGCGCCCCGATGGCGCCCCAGCTCACCAGGTCGGAGAAGTACTGCGGGGTGGTCACGTCGAGGAACTCGACCGCCGCGGGCAGGCCCAGCGCACCGACGTCTAGCAACACCCGGCGGGCCAGCCGCAGGCCCTCGTCGATGCGGAACGATCCATCCAGGCCCGGGTCGTTGATCAGGCCCTTCCAGCCGACCGTGGTGCGGGGCTTTTCGAAGTAGACCCGCATGATGATCTCGAGCTCGCCGGCCAGCCGCTCGCGCTGGACGGCCAGGCGGCGCGCGTACTCGAGGGCCGACTTGGGGTCGTGGATCGAGCAGGGGCCGATCACCACTGCGAGCCGGTCGTCCTGGCCGGTGAAGATGTCGTGGAACGCCTTCCGCCCGGCGGTCACGGTCTCGATGACCAGCGAGGTCGCCGGCGCTTCGCCGATCACCTGGATCGGCGGGCTCAGGGGCTTGATGTCGGCGATGCGGAGGTCGTCGGTGCTCATTTCATGTCTCCGGATGGGGAGGGCCGGCGGCATGAAAAAAGCCGCCAGGTCTCTGGCGGCTGGTCAGGGGCTCGGCCGGTTATGGTCTCAGGCCGAGCGATCCCCTTCCGGCGCCAGAGGCGTCGGATAGCCGAAGTACCAAAACGAATATTGGCCGGCGGCGAGGATCATCGCGGCGGCACATACATGACCGGCGCGCGATTGTCACGGGTCTCGCGCAAGTAGGCCGAAGCGGGCTCCGCTCTCCCCCCGCACTTAAGTCTCAATCCTGAAACGCGGTTCCGGTTGACGCTGCGACCGGCCGCGCTCCAAGCTCGGCCTCAACAACGACAACAGTAGGCGAGGCGCCATGAAGGCGGGTTGGGTTGGAGCGGCGGCGGCGTTGGCCGTTACGCTTACGGCGGGGGTCGCTCTCGGCCAGGGCGCGGCCGACGTCATCAAGGCGCGCCAGCAGGGCTACAAGGCCCAGGGCGCGGCGTTCAAGACGATCAACGACGAGCTGAAGAAGAAAGACCCGAACATCGGGGCCATCCGCTCTTCGGCCAAGGCGATCGCCGAGACCGCCACCACCCAATACCGCTGGTTCCCGCGCGGTTCGGGCCCCGAGTCGGGCGCGAAGACCGCGGCCAAGGCGGAGATCTGGACCGACGCAGCCGGATTCGCCGCCGCTCAGAAGGCCTTCCAGGCCGAGGCGCAAAAGCTCGGCCAGGCCGCGGCGAGCGGCGACCTGAAGGCGATCCGGCCGCAGGTCGGCGCGACGGGCAAGACCTGCGCCGGCTGCCACAACAAATACCGCGTCAAGACCTGAGCGGGCGGGCGAAGGGCCGCGGGATGAAGGCGGACGCCAAGATCAGGGTCCGACTCTGGGACGCGCCGACCAGGCTGGTCCACTGGTCGCTCGTGGTGCTTGTCGGCGTCTCCTGGTGGACGCACGAGATCGGCCGCATGGACTGGCACCGGTGGTCGGGCTACGCCGTCCTCGGCCTTCTCGTCTTCAGGCTGTTCTGGGGCGTGTTCGGCGGCACGACGGCCAGGTTCTCGAGCTTCGTGAAGGGGCCGCGGGCCGTGGCGGCCTACGTCCGGACCCTGTTCGCGCCCGGCCAGGCGGCGCTGCCGGGGCATAATCCGCTGGGCGGGTGGGCCATCGTGGCGATGCTGGCCGCGCTGATCTGCCAGGTCACCTTCGGGCTGTTCGCGGTGGACGTAGACGGCATCGAGTCCGGGCCGCTGTCGCAGTACGTCAGCTTCGACCTGGGCCGCAGCTTCGCCGAGTGGCACGAGCTGAGCTTCAACGTGCTTCTGGCGCTGATCGCCCTGCACGTCCTGGCGGTGGTCTTCTACCTGGTCGCCAAGCGCGAGAACCTGGTCTCGGCCATGGTCACCGGGCGGAGGCTGCTGGACTCCGAGCCCAAGGACATCCGCTTCGCGCCGCCGGGCCTGGCGCTGCTGGGCGCCGCCCTCGCCGCCGCCGTCGTCTGGATCGTGATGAAGGGCGGCCGGCTCTGACGGGTTGAAACGCGCGCCGGCGAAACGGCGCCACTTGGGGGAGGAATGTCGATGCGGAGCGGTCTTGCGGCGCTGCTGATGGGCGCCTGCCTCGTTCACCTGGGCGCCGTCGAGGCGCTCGCCCAGGACGCGCCCCGACAGGTCCGCGGCGCGCGGCCCGAGAAGGTCGTCGAGGGCGCGCAGGAGCTCTACGCCGAGATGCGCGACGGCGTGAAGCTGGCCGGCAACCTCTACCTTCCGGAGGGGCAGGGGCCCTTCCCCTGCATCGTCATGCGCACGCCCTACGGCAAGGACGCGATGTTCGCCAATCCGGCCGGAGCCAGGCGCTACATTGAGGCCGGCTACGCTTATTTCGTGCAGGACGTGCGCGGCAAAGGCCGCTCGGAGGGTTTCTACCAGGCCTTCGTCAACGACGGCTTCGACGGCTACGACACCGTCGAATGGATGGCCAAGCAGCCCTGGTGCGACGGCAAGATCGGCATCACCGGCGGCTCGGCGATGGGCATTGCGGCCAATCTGGCGGCCATCCACAACCCGCCGCACCTGGTGGCCGCCTTCGTCACCGTCGCCCCCTCCACGCGTCTGACCGGCTCGTTCATCGGCGGCGCCTTCAAGGAGAAGGACTCCGGCGACTGGAGCCGCGGCCAGGGGATCAGCGAGGAGGCGATCGCCCGCACCGCCCGCAACTATCCGGACAGCGCCTACTGGGCGACCACCGAGATCGGCGAACTGCGCCGCTACATCGACATCCCGATGTACAACTACGGCGGCTGGTACGACATCTTCAACGAAGGCTCCGTCCGCAACTTCCAGTTCCTGCAGGAGCACGGCGCGAACGGCGCGCGGGGGAACCAGAAGCTGGAGATGGGGCCGTTCGGCCACGGGCCGCTCTCGGGCGACCTCGAGTACCCGGACGGCGGCGGCCTGGGCGCCAACGCCCAGGAGATCCGCTGGTTCGACTACTGGCTGAAGGGGATCGACAACGGGATCATGCGCGAGCCGCCGGTGCGGGCCTACATGATGGCCTCGGCCCGCAAGGGCGCCGTCTCGCCGAAGAACCGCTGGATGAGCTTCGCCGCCTGGCCGCCGGGCGTGCGCGAGGTGAACTATTATCTGCAGCCGGACGGCTCGCTGTCGGCCAATCCGCCGCCGGCCGACGGCAAGCCGATCACCTACCGGTTCGACCCGAAGAACCCGGTCAAGACCTACGGCGGGGCCAACCTGACCTTCGAGCGCGGCCCGATGGACCAGCGCCCGATCGGCCAGCGGCAGGACTACCTGCGCTTCACGACGCCGCCGCTCGAGGATGACGTGGTGATCGCCGGCCCGGTGACCATGGAGCTGTGGGCCGCCACCGACGGGCCGGACACCGACTTCATGGTCAAGCTGGTGGACGTCTACCCCGACGGCTACGAGGCCATCGTGCTGGATAGCGCCCTGCGCACCCGCTACCGCGAGGGCCGCCGGCCCGACGAGATCAAGATGATGGTCCCGAACGCGCCGGAGAAGCTGACGCTGGACCTGTGGGATACGGCGATCACCTTCGAGAAGGGCCACCGGATCGCCGTCCACGTCACCTCGTCGAACCATCCGCGCTTCGACGTGAACCCCAACACCGGCGAGCATCCGGGCCCCGAGGCCAAGCCGCGGGTGGCGAGGAACACCGTCTATCTGGACGCCTCGCGCCCGTCGGCCATCCGCCTGCCGGTGCTCCACCTCGAGGATTCGGCGACCCGGTGACCAGCTTCGCCTGGTACGCCGCCGCCGCGTTGCTGGAGATCGCCGGCTGTTTCGCCTTCTGGGCGTGGCTGCGGGCCGGGCACAGCCCGCTGTGGGTGCTGCCTGGCCTCGTGGCCCTGGCAGGCTTCGCCTTCCTGCTGACCCGATCGGAGGCGGCCTTTGCGGGCCGCGCGTACGCCGCCTACGGCGGGGTATACATCACCGCCTCGATCGTCTGGTTGTGGGCGGTCGAGCGTCAGCCGCCCGACCGCTGGGACCTGATCGGCCTCGTCGTCTGCCTGGCCGGCGCGGGGATCATCCTCGCCCCGCGGGCCGGCTAGGGTCGCGGGCCCGGCCTAGTAGGCCGAGGCCGCTTCCTGCAGGCACTTCAGCCAGGCGTCCTCGCGGGCCTTCTCGGCCTCGCGCAGCTTCGCCTCGGCCTCGCGCACGCCGGCGTCGTGCTTGCGCCATTCGGCCACCGCGCCCTCGCGGGCGGTGCGGGCCGCCTCCAGGGTCGGGAACCGCGCCAGCACGGCGCGGACGGAGTAGTTCACCGGCGGTCCCACGGTCTCCCGGTCGGGATAGAAGCCGGTCACCGAGTCGGCGGTCTCGCTCTCGATGTGGAAGACGTCGGCCCAACCGGCATGGTGCCGCATCAAGGCCCAGGGCCGCTCGATCGTCTGGCTCACCGCATGTCTCCCAATGAGGACTGTCGATCCACGCTGTAGCGCAGGCGAGGGGCTGCCCGCCAGCCCCCGCCGCGGACGCACCGACAGAATGCGCATGGCGCGGCGCCGGTTCTAGGGCGCCGCCGGATCGGCCACCCAGCGGGCAAGGCCGCCTTCCAGGTCCCAGGCCTCGCTGGCCCGCGCGGCGTTGCGCACCGCCTCGGCCGATTCCGCCCGACAGACGCCCAGCTCCTTGTCGATCATCAGGCCGGGCAGGGGGCTGATCGTCAGGTGCTCCTTGCGGCGCTGGCTGTCCAGCCCTGCGCCTTCCGGCGGCTCGCCGCACAACACCAGCCAGCGGCGGACCTCGACCACCCGCCCTTCGGCGTCGAAGCGCGTCGGTTTCATCGCGCCGTAGAGATGGA
>JAQVDF010000171.1 GCA_028698405.1 Phenylobacterium sp.
GTTGAAGAAGCGCGGGGTCAGGAGCTCGACGCCCTTCACTGCGGCCAGCGCCTTGGCGAGCTCGCGGGCGCGGGCGTGGCTCACCTCGGCCAGGCGGCGCAGGCCTTTGCCGCCCAGCAGGGACAGGTGGATGGTGAAGGCCAGCGCGCACAGGCCCGAGTTGGTGCAGATGTTGGAGGTCGCCTTCTCGCGGCGAATGTGCTGCTCGCGGGTCGATAGCGTCAGCACGAAGCCACGGCGGCCTTCGGCGTCCACCGTCTCGCCGGTCAGGCGGCCCGGCATCTGGCGCACGAACTTCTCGCGCACCGCGAACAGGCCGACGTAGGGCCCGCCGAAGTTCACGGCGTTGCCGATCGACTGGCCCTCGGCGACGGCGATGTCCGCGCCCATCGCGCCCGGCGACTTCAGCAGGCCGAAGGAGACGGCCTCGGTCGTCACCACCACCAGAAGGGCGCCCGCCGCGTGCGCGGCCTCGGCGATCCTGGAGACGTCGGTGACCGTGCCGAACACATTGGGGGTCTGCACGACCACGCAGGCGGTCTCGGCGTCGATGGCGTCCAGCACGGCCGCTTCCGCGTCGATGGCGGCCGGCAGGCGCTGGATCTGCATGCCCTCGGCGTGGGCGATGGTCTGGGTGGTGGCGGCGTAGTGCGGGTGCAGCCCGCCCGACAGCACCGCCTTGGTCCGGCGGGTGACCCGACGGGCCATCATCACCGCCTCGGCGCAGGCTGTGGAGCCGTCGTACATCGAGGCGTTGGCCACATCGAGGCCGGTCAGCGCCACGACCTGGGTCTGGAACTCGTACAGCGCCTGCAGCGTGCCCTGGGCGATCTCGGGCTGGTAGGGCGTGTAGCTGGTCAGGAACTCCGACCGCTGGATGATGTGGTCCACCGTCGCCGGCACGTGGTGGCGGTAGGCGCCCGCGCCGCAGAAGAAGGGCCCGGCGCCGGCCGCGCGGTTCATCGCCGCCAGCCGGCCGAGCTCGCGCTCCACCTCCAGTTCGCCGGCGTGCAGGGGCAGGTCGAACAGCGCCTCGCGGCGAGCCGCTTCGGGCACGTCGCGGAACAGTTCGTCGATGCTGCCGGCCCCGATGGCGGCCAGCATCTCGGCCCGGTCGGCCGGCGTGAGGGGAAGATAGCGCATGCTTAGAGCGTCTTCAGGAACTCGTCGTAGGCGGCCCTGTCCATCAGGCCTTCGTAGTCGGCGGGGTTGGCGACCTTCAGCTTCGCGAACCAGCCGTCGCTCTCGGCGGCCTCGTTCACCGTCTCGGGCTTGTCGCCGAGAGCGGTGTTGGCCTCGACCACCTCTCCGGAGAGAGGGGCGTAGACGTCGGAGGCGGCCTTGACGCTCTCGACGACGGCCAGGGCCTCGCCGGCCGCGACGGTCTTGCCGACCTCCGGGGTCTCCACGAACACCACGTCGCCGAGCTGTTCGGCGGCGTAGCTGGTGATGCCGACGGTGGCCACGTCCCCTTCGAGGACGACCCATTCGTGGTCCTTGGTGAAGCGCATCTTGGTTGTCTTCCTTCTCAGGCGAGGCGGACGTAGCGGTGCGGAACGAAGGGCATGGCGACGACCTCGCAGGCCTGGGCCTTGCCCCGGACGATGACCTTCAGGCGGGTTCCCGGCTCCGATAGCAGGGGCGGCACGAAGCCCATGGCGATGGACCCGGACAGGCTCGGCGCATAACCGCCGCTGGTGACCTTGCCCACCACCTGGCCGTCGTCGCCGGCGATTTCGGCGCCTTCGCGGGCCGGCGCCCCTTCCAGCACCTTCAGACCGACGCGCAGGCGGGCCGGGCCCTCGGTCAGCTCGCGCTCGATGCGGGCCGCGCCCGGGAAGTCGGCGGCCTTGCGGCGGCGCTTGGAGATGGCGAAGGAAAGATTCCCCTCGACCGGCGAGACGGTATCGTCGAGGTCGTGGCCATAGAGCGGCAGGCCGGCCTCCAGCCGCAGCGAGTCGCGCGCGCCGAGGCCGATGGGGCGGACCTGCTCGTCGGCCATCAGCCGGTTCCAGACCACCTCGGCGAACCCGCGCGGGACCAGCACCTCGAAGCCGTCTTCGCCGGTGTAGCCGCAGCGGGCGACGACGCAGGCGTGGCCGTCCAGTTCCGCGTGCGCGAAGGTCATGAAGCCCAGGGTCGCGGCCTGCGGGAAGAGCCGCGTCACCGCATCGGCAGCCTTGGGGCCCTGCACGGCGATCAGGCCGCGGTCGTCGGCGCGGGTCAGCTTGGCGCGCGCGCCAAGCCCCTGCTCGATGCGGGCGAAGTCGGATTCCTTGGTCCCGGCGTTGACCACCACGTAGAGGCCGCCTTGGGCCTCATCCTCGGTCGGGCGGCCGATCATCAGATCGTCGAGGATGCCGCCCTCGTCGTTGAGCAGCAGGGTGTAGCGCAGCTGGCCGCGCTTCAGGCCGCGGATGTCGCCGCAGACCAGCGGCTCGACCAGGGCGGCGACCGCCTTGTGGTCGGCGTCCGGATCGCCGCTCTTCCCGGCCAGGGTGATGAAGGCCGGGCCCATGTGGGAGACGTCGAAGGCGCCGGCGTGCTCGCGCGTCCACAGGTGCTCCTTGAGCACCCCGTCGGCGTACTGCACCGGCATGGAATAGCCCGCGAAGGGCGTCATGCGGGCGCCCCGCGCCAGGTGCGCCTGGGTCAGGGGCGTCGTCTTCAGACTCGTCTCGCTCACGACATGGACTCCGGCTGACGGCTCCGCACGTCCGAAGGCGAGCCTCCGGTCGAACGCGCCCCCGCTGTCCTTGGGCCTGAGAGATTTAGGGGTCGCCCCCTCTGCTCCTTCGGCGAGCCCACCCCGAAGAGCGGCTACTTTCCAGCGTTCATCAGCCCGTCGCGGTCCTTTTGCCTGAGCGTTTCCGGGGCGGTTGCGCCTTCGGCGCCGGGGCTGGCCCGGCCTCTCCCGCGAGAGTCGCGCGAACCTGTTCGATCGTGGGCGCCGAGTCAACGCGGATCGGCGGGGGCGGATGGCCCTCGCTGCGACGATCGGCCCCAGGCCATGCTTAAGGGGTTGCTACCGCCTCGCGCGGGATGCTGCCGGCCAGAGTGGAGTCGCAGAATGCCGCGTCCCTTCCGACCTGCCGCAGCCGCCACGTTCGCCGTGCGCGCCGACGCGGGCGCCCGAGACGTGGCGCTTCGAGGAGGCCTGTCCCTGGTCCTGGCGCTGGCGGGCTTGATGGCCGTCGCCTCCGGGGCCGAGGCCGCCTCTCCGCAGGGCGGGCTGCTGGCGCTGCTCGCCGCCGCGCTGGTCGTGGGGGCCGGCGGGATCGTGGCCAACTTCGTGGGACTGACGGAGCGGGCCGCCGCGGCGGACAAGGCGGAGGCCGCGCCTGCGCCGCAGGAAGCGCCCGCCGCCGGGCTGGGCGAGCCGATCGGCGACCTGCGGATCCTGGTCGCCGAGGCCGATCCCCTCAACCAGCTGCTGGTCCATGCCCTGCTGAACGGGCTGGTCGCCTCGCTGACCATCGCCTCCGATGGCGTGGAGGCGCTGGAATCCATGCGCCGCCAGGACTTCGACCTGGTGCTGATGGACGTGGACTTGCCGCACCTGGACGGGCTCTCCGCCCTCGCCGCGATCCGCGCCGGCCGAGCCGGTCGTAGGGACACGTCGGTCGCCGCCCTGACCCGCGGGGAGGAGGCGGCCGACCGGCTGTACGCCGCCGGCTTCGACGGCTGTCTGGCCAAGCCGTTCCGTCCCGCCGACCTGCTCGCCGTCGTGGCCGACTGCGCCGCCCGTGCGCCTGCGGCCCGCCGGGCCGCGGCCTGACTACATCTTCTCGGGCGCCTCGAAGCCCAGCAGGTCGAGCGCGAGCTCGAGCTGCCGCAGCATGGTCACCGCCAGGCTCAGGCGCGAGGCCCGCACTTCCGGCTCGGCGGTCAGGATCGGGCAGGCTGCGTAGAACTTCGAGAAAGCCTGGGCCAGCCGGTAGGCGTGCTCGGCGATGAAGTGCGGGGCCTTTTTGTCGTAGGCCTCGGCCAGCGCATGGTCGAAGGCGTCGAGCAGCAGGGCCAGCTCCCGCTCGGCAGGCTCGGAGATCCTCACCGGTCCGGGTTCGGCCTTCTCGTCCTCGGCCTTGCGCAGCAGCGATTTCACCCGCACCGCCTGGTAGAGCAGGTAGGGGCCCGTCTTGCCCTCGAAGCTGGAGAAGCGGTCGAGGTCGAAGACGTAGGAGGTGCCGCGGAAGTTCTGCAGGTCGGCGAACTTCAGCGCCGCTACCGCCACCTTGTGGGCGGTGTCCTCGAACAGCTCGGGCGACAGCTCTTCGCCCAAGCCCGCCTCGTGTAGCCGTTCGCGCGCCTTGGCGCGGGTCATCTCGATCAGGTCGTGCAGCTTCAGGACACCGCCCTCGCGGGTCTTGAAGGGCTTGCCGTCGGTCCCGTTCATGGTCCCGAAGCCGATGTGCTCGAGGCTGCCCTCCTCGGCGTAACCGGCCAGATAGGCGGCGCGGAACACCACCTCGAAGTGGTCGGCCTGGCGCTGGTCGACGACGTAGAGCATCAGGTGCGGGTCGAAGCTCCGCCGCCGGTCGAGGATGGTGGCGAGGTCGGTGGTCCCGTACATCGCCGAGCCCTCGGAGGAGACCACCAGCAGCGGCGGCAGCTCGCGCTTGTCGCCCTGGCGGCCCACGCGGACGATGCGTGCGCCCTGGTCCTCGACCAGCAGGCCCTTGGCCTCCAGCTCTGCGACCATCGGCTCGATCAGCTCGTCGACATCGCTCTCGCCCTTCCAGAGGTCGAAGTCGACGCCAAGGGCGTGGAAGTCGCGGGCCAGCGCCACCTGGGTGACCTTCGCGAAGTGCCGCCACAGGAGGTAGTAGCCGGGCTTCTTGGCCTGCAGTTCGGCGGTGATCCGGCGGGCGCGGCCGCGGTAGTCGGCGTCGGTCTTGTTGCGGGCGGCGGCGGCCGGATAGAGCCGGTCGAGGTCCTCGAGGCTGACCACGCTGAACAGCTCGAACGCCTGGGCCTCCTCTTCGGGGCCGGGCGCGACGCCAGGGGCGTTCAGCGCCTCGACCTTCTCGCGGATGGCCGGGTGCTCGTCCATCACCGCGCCGATGACCAGGCCCATCTGCAGGCCCCAGTCGCCGAAGTGGGCGTCGCCGATGACCGTGTCGCCACGGAACCGGTAGAGCCGCTTGATCGACTCCCCGATGATCGAGGCGCGCAGGTGGCCCACGTGCATCGGCTTGGCGACGTTGGGGCCGCCGTAGTCGACCAGCACCCGCCGCGTGTCGGCTACGCTGGAGGTGCCGGCCCGCTCGTCCTGCGAGATTTCCGCCGCGCGCTCGGCCAGCGCCTGGTCCGAGACCTTCAGGTTGAT